>JAXDMI010001016.1:0-5944 GCA_034666145.1 Myxococcales bacterium
TGAACATGACGCAGCTCCCCGAGGGCGTGCAGGCGCAGATCAGTCCGTGGAACGCCATCGGCGAGGTCTTTCGCTACGAGCTCGTCGGCAAGGGCCACAACCTGCGGCAGCTCAAGACCGCGCAGGACTGGATCCTGGAGCGTCAGTTCAAGCAGGTGCCCGGCGTCGTCGACGTCGTGTCGTTCGGCGGCGAGACGAAGCAGTACCAGGTCAACGTCGATCCGTTCCGGCTCCGCGCCTACGGCGTGAACCTCGATCAGCTGATGACGGCGATCTCCAGCTCGAACCAGAACGTCGGCGGACAGCGCCTCACGCTCGGCGAGCAGGCGTACACGATCCGCGGCGTCGGTCTCGTCAAGAACGTCCACGACATCGAGGCCATCGTCGTCGCCGCGCGCACCGGCGTTCCCATCCGCGTGCGCGACGTGGCGACCGTCGAGATCGGTCACACGCCGCGGCTCGGCATCGTCGGTCACGACGACAACGACGACATCGTGCAGGGCACGGTGCTCATGCGCTACGGCGGCGAAACGCCGACCACGCTCAAGGGCATCCACGAGCGCATCGCGCTCATCAAGGCGAACCACCTCCTGCCGCCGGGCATGGAGATCGTGCCGTATTACGACCGCGGCAACCTCGTCGCGCTCACCACGCACACCGTTCTCGAGAACGTCGTCGTCGGCATGGTGCTCGTCACGCTGGTGCTGCTGCTCTTCCTCGGGAACTGGCGCGCGGCCCTCATCACCGCGCTCAACATCCCGCTCGCGCTGCTCGCGGCCTTCTGCGGCATGGTCGCGACCGGCACGCCCGCGAACCTGATCTCGATCGGCGCCGTCGACTTCGGCATCGTCGCCGACTCGACCGTCATCGTGATGGAGAGCATCTTCCACTTCCTCGGCTCGCACGGAAAGGGGCCGATCGAAGGGCGAATCCTCTCCGGCGCGCGACAGGTCGCGCGTCCGCTCTCGTTCGCGACGCTCATCATCGGCGTCGCGTTCCTGCCGCTCTTCACCATGACCGGCGTCGCCGGCGTCATCTTCTCGCCGATGGCGCACACGTATGCGTTCGCGATCGGCGCGGCCATCATCCTCGCGCTCACCCTCACGCCCGCGTTGACGTCGAAGCTGATCCCGGCGGCCGCCGAGGAGAAGGACAGCTTCGCGACGCGGCACCTGAAGCGCCTCTATCTCCCGGTCTTCAAGTTCGGCATCCGCAGCCCGAAGCTGGCGCTCTTCATCGGCCTCTTGCCCGTCCTCGCCGGTCTCGGCCTCTTCAAGGCGCTCGGCGGCGAGTTCATGCCGAAGCTCGAGGAGGGCAACCTCTGGATCCGCGCCACGCTGCCCACGAGCGTCTCGCTCGAGCAGTCCGCGAAATACGTCGGACGCATGCGCGCCATCTTGCGCGGCTGCCCCGAGAGTCAGACGTGCAACGAGGACAATCGCCGCCATCGCGAGGTCCTCACCGTCATCTCGCAGCTCGGTCGACCCGATGACGGCACCGACAGCGCCGGCTTCCAGAACATCGAGCTCTTCGCTCCGCTGCGTCCCATCGGCGAGTGGGGGAAGGGCGTCACGAAGGAGTCGCTCACCGACGAGCTCTCGAAGGAGCTCGGCGACGCGTTCCCCGGTGTCGTCTTCAACTTCTCGCAGATGATCTCCGACAACGTCGAAGAGGCGATGAGCGGCGTGAAGGGCGAGAACTCCATCAAGGTGTTCGGCCCCGACGTCGTCGCGAACGAGAAGACGGCAGAGCAGGCCATGGCCGTGCTCGCCGGCGTGCAGGGCGTCCGCGACCTCGGCCTCGTGCGCTCGAGCGGGCAGCCGAGCATCAAGATCGTCCCCGATCGCCAGGCTTGCTCGCGCTACGGGCTCAACACAGGCAACGTCGAGGCGGTCATCCAGGCGGCCATCGGCGGCAAGGTGGCCACGCAGGTCTTCGAGGGCGACCGCCGCTTCGACCTCACGGTGCGCTGGCTCGCGCCCTATCGAGAATCGGTCGAGGCCATCAAGGAGCTGATGATCTTCACGCCCGACGGCACGCCGGTGCCACTGGCGCAGATCGCTCAGGTGACGATCGAGGACAGCCCCGCCGTCATCTTCCGCGAAGACGGCACGCGGTACACGCCGATCAAGTTCTCGGTCCGCGGGCGCGACCTCGAGAGCACCGTCGCGGAAGCACAAGCGAAGGTGACCTCGAAGGTCCCCGTCGGCGAGGACTCGCACATGGACTGGAGCGGCGAGATCAACGAGCTCCGCGAGGCGCAGATCCGGCTCGCGATGATCATTCCCGCCACGCTCCTGGTCATCGCGTTGCTCGTCTACGGCTCGGTTCGCAGCGTCGTGAACACGCTCATCGTGCTCTTCAACATCCCGGTCGCGTGCGCCGGCGGTGTGCTGATGCTCTTCTTCACGCGGCTGAATTTCTCGGTCTCCGCGGCGATGGGCTTCATCTCCGTCTTCGGCATAGCCATCCAGGACGCGATCTTGGTCGTGTCGCATTTCCAACGCGTCCGCACGCCCGAGCAACCAGGCATGAGCCATCGCGAGCACGACGTCGCCGATCAGCTCGCGGCGCACGCGCAGGCGGCGGAAGGTCGTGAGCCCTATGCCGCGCTGTCCGTGGAAGAGGCTGCTCTCGACGCGAGCGTGAAGTGGTTGCGTCCCGTCCTCATGACGACGCTGGTCGCGCTCTTCGGTCTGCTTCCGGCCGCACTGTCGCACGGTATCGGCTCGGAGACGCAGAAGCCGCTCGCGGTCGTCGTCATCGGCGGCGCGCTGGTGCTCGCGATCGTCGCCCGCCTCGTGCAGCCGCCGCTGCTCGTCCTCGTGCACGGTGCCATCGAGCGCCGACGCGTCGCGAAGCAGTTCCGCGAGCGCCTGTAGCAGCCCAGCACGCACTTTGCGTCGCGGACTTCATGTCGAAGTCCATGACCGCTGCCGGCCTCGTCACCGTGGTCGTCTCGCTCGCGGTCGCGGGTTGCGAGCACGAGTACGTCTACCGACCGACCGTCGCTACGACCTCGGCGATCAACGGTCGCCCCGCGTCGTACTACGCGATTCCTCCCGAAGCGCCGCGCGGCTCGGTGCAGCTCGCCACGTTCGGGTTCGCCGAGATCAACCCGAGCGGCGACGACAAAAAGCTCCGCGCGATCCACATACGCATGGTGGTCACGAACAACGATGACACGCCGTGGAAGATCGACACCCGCGAGCAGTTGCTGGAGCTCCCCAACAGCGGCCGGAGTCGACCCGCGTTCGCGAACAGCGATGCCGGCCCGGGCCCCATCGTCGACATACCGCCGAGCGGCAAGCGGACCATCGATCTCTTCTATCCACTGCCCGAGCACATGCAGGACGCCAAGGACGTCCCCGAGTTCGACACGCTCTGGAAGGTCGAGACCCCGACGCGCCCCGTCGCCGACCGGACGCCCTTCGAGAGGCTCGAGGTCGTGCCGTACTACGCGTACGACGACTACGGCTGGGGTCCCGGCTACTACTACGACCCGTACTACCTCCACGGCGGAGCCTTCGTCGGCGTCCGCATCGGGGAGGGCTACGAGCATCGTCCAGTGATCATCCGTCCCAGCCACGGCGGCTTCCACGGCGGTCGCGGCGGCCGCCGTTGAGGCGCCGCGCGCGGCGCGTTCGCTCACGTCAGGGGATCACGACGACGACCGCGCCGGCGCCCGCATCGCTGACGATGTGAACGGGATCACCGGTGCCGTCCGCGCCGACTCCGGCGCCGCCCGACACGCCCGACCCTGGGCCATGACCGGTGCCGACGTTGGTGGACCCCGCGCCCGTCGTTCCGTTGGCGGTCGGGTCGCCGTTGCCATTGCCTTGCCCGATGCCGGTCGAGCCGAGGCCGGCCGCACCGGGCACACCGCCGCTCGTTCCGGTCCCGGTACCGACGGTGGTGTTCGCACCTGTGGTGAGATCTCCGGTGGCCTGGTTCGCCCCGGCGCCCGATCCCGGCGCCTGTCCGTTGTTGACGCTGCCGGTTCCGCTTGCTTCGCCGACGCCGACGAGAGACCCCATCTCCCCCATCGACGTCGGGTGCCCCTCGCCCGAACTGCAGCCGGCAAGGCCCAGCGCGACACACGACAACTGCGTCACGACGGTCAGAAAACGTCCAGGCTTCATGGTGTCGGCCCCCCGCACCGACGGCTGCACTCGGTGTGCCGTGCCTTGACGGATAACCCAAGCGATCCCAAACGGTTGAGCCGTTTCGTGAGCGCCCGTCACGAGCCATTGACACGGCCGGATTACTCCTTTTCCCGACCTGTCGGGACAGGTTGATCGGAGGTCCGTTCCAGGCTATCTATGCGGCCCCAAATTGGTTGGACGCCTGGCGGACCCCAATTGCGCGGCCCGCCATTTTTTTGTCCATCGATCGCCCATTCCCGACTCCGCCTCCCGCCTGATGCACGCAGAAGCACCCAAGAGCACCCCCATGATCGACCGAGCACGGCTCCAAGCCGTGATCGAGCCCGTCGTGTCTGCTCACGGCGCGGAGCTGTGCGACTTCGAGCTGAAGAACGAGAACGGCTGGGTGCTCCGCATCTACGTCGAACGCATCGGCTCACTCGCGAAGAAGCTGAGCACGAAGGAAGCGGCGATCGACCTCGACCTCTGCTCGAACATCGCGCGCGATCTATCGCCCGCGCTCGACGTAGCCGATCCCATCCCCTATCGATATCACCTCGAAGTCGGCTCACCCGGCGTCGAACGGCCCCTCCGCAAGACGGAGGACTTCGTTCGCTTCGCCGGCGAGAAGGCGAAGCTGAAGTTGCGTGCCGGTGTCGCCGGACAGAAGGTGCTCGTCGGCAAGCTCGGTGCGGTGGACGGCAACGTCCTCACACTGGAAGACGGTCCGAAGAGCTATCCCGTCCCGCTCGACGACGTCGTCTCCGCGAGACTCGTCTTCGAGTTCGGTCCCGCGCCCAAGCCTGTCACTAACGCGAAGAAGAAGAAGAGGAAGCCCTGATGTTGCAGTCGAACGAAGGGTCTGACTCGAAGAAGAGCAGCACGAGGAAAGCCATGGCCACCCAGCAGCAAGCACCCTCCAGCGAAGGCAGCCTCCTCCAGGCGATCGAAATGGTCGCCAAGGAGAAGGGGATCGATCGCGGTCGTCTCGTGAAGACGGTCGAGGAAGCGATCCTCAAAGCCGCCCAGAGCGTCTTCGGTCCGAACCGGGAGCTCCAGGCGACCTTCAACGAGGACACCGGCCAGGTCGACCTCTTTCAGTTCATGACGGTCGTCGACGACGTATCCGACGACGAGCGCGAGATCGCCGAAGAGGACGCCAAGAAGGCGGGCCTCGAGGCCGAGATCGGCGAGGAGCTCGGCTTCCAGATCTTCTGGCACCCGAACGACGCGAAGAAGGCCGCCGACCAGGACAAGGAGTTCGGCGACCTCCTCATGGTGAAGCAGGCGCGCTCGTCCTTCGGACGCATCGCTGCGCAGACCGCCAAGCAGGTCCTCATCCAGCGCGTTCGCGACGAAGAGCGCGATCTGATCTTCCAGGAGTTCAAGGACAAGAAGGGCGAGCTCATCAAGGGCGTCGTCCGTCGCTTCGAGAAGGGCAACAACCTCATCGTCGACCTCGGTCGCGCCGAGGGCATCCTGCCGTTCCGCGAGCAGACCCCGCGCGAGACGTATCGCCCCGGCGACCGCATCGTCGCTCTCCTCAAGGACATCGACCGTGAGGCCCGCGGCCCGCAGGTCGTGCTCTCGCGCAGCGACGTGGGCATCCTCGTGAAGCTCTTCGAGATGGAAGTCCCGGAGATCTACGAGGGCATCGTCCGCATCGTCACGGCGTCCCGCGAGCCGGGTGCGCGCAGCAAGATCGCGGTCACAAGCCGCGACTCGGACGTGGATCCGGTCGGCGCATGCGTCGGCATGAAGGGCTCGCGCGTCCAGGCGGTCGTGCAGGAGCTCCGCGG
>JAXDMI010001017.1:0-3470 GCA_034666145.1 Myxococcales bacterium
CGACATCAAGCTCGAGGCACGTGAGGTGCCCTGCGGCTATGCCGAGTGCGAGCGCAACGATCTCGACGTCGACCTCAGCTGGTTCTGCACCGGCATCCGCCGCATCCCGGGCGCCCGACGCCGGACGCATGTCGAGATCCCGCCGCTCACGCTCACGATTACGAAGCTCGGTCGCCGCAAGGACGAGATCATCGACGGCGGCGACGACGCCGAGGAGATCGAGCGCGCCGCCGAGGACGCGCAAGAGGCCGCCCTCGAAGCCGAGGAAGGTCGCTGACCATGCAGTACGCACCGCCTCCGCCTCTTCCGCCCCCGCCGCCGCCCGGTGACGCTGCGATTCCGCGGCTCGCGCACGAGCGCATCAAGGAGATGCGTGAGCACAAGCTGTTCACGTGCGATCTCTCGATCAACGAGTTCTTGCTGGTGCGCGAAGCGGGCTTCGATCCGCTGGGCCTCGTGATGGGCACGTCGATCTACCAGATCGTGCCCAACGTCCCGCAGATCCCTCGCGGCCAGCCGGGCGTCGAGCTCTACGAGATGACGAAGGCGCTCTATCACGCGCGCGAGCTCGCGATGACGCGCATGGAGCAGGAGGCCGAGGAGCTCGGAGCCGACGGCATCATCGGTCTCCGTCTCGTCGTGAACCTCGACGGCAATCCGCAGCGCGTCGCGTGGAAGCAGTATCGGCAGTGGCAAGCGTGGGCGCACGGCATCGGGTACCCGCGGCGCATCACCAACCTCGGCAACGCGTGGTTCGCGACGTGGCAGAACGTGGCGTGGGCGCAGTGGCAAGCGTGGTGCCTGCAGCAAGGCTGGGCGGCACAGCCGCCACCGTGGGCGCAGCCTCCGAAGGAGGCGAACTATGCGCTCGGCCAGAACGTCGCCGAGTTCCTCGCCATCGGCACCGCGGTGAAGCATCGCGGCGGCGACAGCTTCAAGAACGTGCGCGGCAAGCCGTTCCAGTCCGATCTCTCCGGGCAGGAGTTCTGGATGCTCATCAAGGGCGGCTATCGCCCAGTCGGCTTCGTCATGGGCAACTGCGTCTACTACGTGCCGCCGAACCTGCTGCAAGCGCCGGCGTCGCAGAGCTGCGAGCTCTCGGCATACACGCATGCGCTCTACGACGCGCGGGAGCTCGCGATCGAGCGGCTGCAGGCCGAAGCCGAAGCGCTCGGCGCGACCGGCGTCGTCGACGTCACGGTCAGCGAACAGAGCCACGCGTGGCGCCAGAACTTCGTGAACATCGGCAACGCCGCGCTGCAGACGGGCGAGATGATCGAGCTGTTCGTGATCGGGACGGCGGTGGTGCCCATGCCGGGGGGAGGGGAGCCTCCGCGTGCAAGCTTGATCCACGTGGTCGGTGACTCCTTCGAGAACGCGTCGGAAGCGAAGGAGAAGGGGCACGAATGAGCCGGCCCGTCCCCGCGCTCTCCGATCTCTCGGTCACCGAGTTCCTCACGCTCTCGCGCATGGGGTTCTTGCCTCACGGCCTGGTCGTCGGCGCGAGCGTCTACGAAGCGGACACGCGCGGCACCGGCGGGAGAGTCGATCTCCTCGGCGCGCTCTTCGGCGGCAAGCCGCTCGTGCAACAGCCGCCCACCGGCGAGGTCGTGGCGCTCAGCGAGGCGGTGCGCTGCGCACGCATGCTTGCCATCCAGCGTATGAGCTCGCAGGCGGTGCAGCTCCAGGCGGAGGGCGTCGTCGGCGTACGCCTCCATGTCGAGCACCATCTCTGGCGAGGCGGCCATCAGGTGGCGAAGTTCGTCGCCATCGGGACCGCCATCGGCTCCGATCGCCAGCACGGACCGGACGAGCTGATGACGGCGCCGAGCTTGCGCCTCGCGAACGGCGCGCCGTTCATGAGCGATCTCTCCGGTCAGGACTTCGTCGCGCTCCTCCGTTCGGGCTATCGCCCCGTCACCGTGGCGAGCGGCACGTGCGTCTACCAGCTCAACACGCAAGAGATGGCGCGCTATCGCGGCTACAACGCCGAGATCACCGAGTACACCGGCGCGTTCTTCGACGCGCGCGAGACGGCGATGGCGCGGCTGCAATACGACCTCTTCTCGACGTGGCCACCGGGTCATCCCGATGCGCCGGTGGGCATCGTGGGCATGACGGTGAGCGAAGAGGCGCATCGCCCGCAGATGATCGGCGGACGCACGTTCCAGCTCGGTCAGGTCGGGCAGAACACCTCTCCGGTCGTCGAGTTCACGGCCGTGGGAACCGCGATTGCGCCGCTGGCGCAGGGCGATCCTCGTCGTGCCGCGCAGACCGTGAAGCCGCTGGTGGTAGTGCCGCTCGATCGCTGAGGTCCGGCGAAGCCGGCCGACGGCCTGAAGGGCGCCCGGACTTTGAGGTAAGCTAGCGACGTGCTCCTGCCCGTTGCGCGCGCCGCCCCGCAGTTCGACGTGACCGTGCCGATGGTGGTCATCGCCTCCGTGGCGGCGGTGAGCTTCGTGGCGTGGGCCATCAAGCCGATCAAGCAGGCGTTCGTGTTGAACCCGTATCTCGTGCGGCACCGGCTGCAGCTCTGGCGGCTCGTCACCGCCGGATGGCTGCATGCCGATGCCAGTCACCTGATCTTCAACATGCTGACGCTCTACTTCTTCTCCGACAACGTGGTGCGCGCGCTGGGATCGGCGCGGTTCCTGCTCCTGTACTTCACGGCGGTGGTGGTGGCGCACATCCCCACGACGATCCGCCACATGAACAACCCGAAGTACAACTCGCTCGGAGCATCGGGCGCGGTGGCCGCGGTCATGTTCAGCGCCATCGCGCTGTATCCCGGCCTCAGGCTCAGCCTCCTCTTCTTGCCCATTCCGGTTCCGGGCTACGTCTATGCGCTCGGCTACCTCGCCTACAGCGCGTATGCGTCGTACCGCGCGCGTGACGGCGTGAACCACGACGCGCACTTCGCCGGCGCGATCTACGGCTCGCTGCTCACGTTCGCATTCGAGCCCGAGCGCGTGACGAAGACACTCCAGAGCTTCTTCTCCTGAGTGGGGCATTTCCGCGACTGACGCAGCAAGCCACGAGCGCTAGCACGCAAGCACCGCGGTTTTCGCGCGTCATCGCAGATCGCCGCGCGGCATGGCGGTTGCTCCTCGTGCTGCATCATGTCAACGAAGTCGAAAGCGCGCGCAGCCCGTCGTAACAAGCCGGAAGAGGTCATCCTCGGCGAGATCATGGGGGCGTTCCTCTCCGCGATCACCTTCGGCGCCATCGACAGCGACAGCGATAGCGAGGACGAGAACGACGCGGAGTAGCGCGTAGCGTTCGTATCAGAGCTCGCGTCAGAGCTTCACGAACTGCCAGTCCGCCGTCGACGTTGCCATGTCGACGAACGCGCGGACCTTCGCAGAGAGCAGCCTCGTCGTGGGGTAGACGAGATGGATGGGGAGCGGCGGCGACTCGAAGTCGGCGAGCACCACCTCGAGGCGTCCTGCGCGCACGGCATCCACCACTTG
>JAXDMI010001018.1:0-8882 GCA_034666145.1 Myxococcales bacterium
CCGCGCGACGGTGAGGAGGTCCGCGCCGGTCACCACCACCGAGACGGCAGCGTGGAGGACGCGCGTCGCGGCGAACGTCGCGGTCTCGACCGACGTGATGGCAGCCTCGGCGGCGAGCGCAGCGACGAACGGCGCCACCTCGCTCGCGGCCTGCGCGGCGACGACGACGCGCAGTCGCGCGCCGGTGGTGCCGACATGCGCGAGCGCCGGCGGAAGATGCGTGAACACGCCACGCGTGAGCATGCCGAGCTGATCGGCGAGCGCGGTAGCGTCGCGAACGGAAGCCGAGGTGACCAGCACCGTACCGCCGTCGGCTGCGCGCGCTCGCAGCGCAGCGATGGCGCGCGCAGGCGCCGCGGGATCGAGGCCGGAGAGCGGCTCGTCGACGAGGAGGACCGGCGCGCGCGACGTGAGCGCGATCGCGAGCGAGACCGCCCTCGCCTCTCCGTGCGACAGCGAGCGGACGCGGCGATTCGCGAGCTTCTCGATGCCGAGCGGAGCAAGACGGGACGCCACCGTCATCGCGGGCTCGCCGCGGATCTGGCCCGCGAGATCGCAGACCTCCTCGACGCGGAGCGCATCGGGCAGCGCGGCCTCGAGCGGGACGTACGCGACGCGCGCACGCGCGTGGTCCGGCGCGAGCCCGTCGATCTTCGCGCGACCGCCGCGCACCGGGAGGATGCCGGCGAGGACCTCGAGCAGCGCCGTGGTGCCGTCGGCGGGCGTGCCGAGGATCACGAGGACCCCTTTTTCCCAGCTCAGCGTGACGTTCTCGAGGCGCGACGCGGGGCGCTTGCGATCGCCGCTCGAGCGCGCCTGGAGGCCTTCGAGGGCGATCATCATGCGCCGTCCTCCGCGTCGACGAGGATGGTGTCGCGCCGCACGAGGAACATCGCGAATGCCACGACCACCGACAGCGCGACGAGCGCGCGCACGGTGCGCCAGAGATCGAGTGTGCCCGGCGCGAGCGACGTGCGGAGCGCGGCGAGCGCCGACGGGATGGAGAGGACGTCGGCGACGCTCTCCGGGAGCGACGAGCCCATCAGGCCGACGATGACCTCCGGGATGGTGACGACCGCGATGAGGAAGACGTAACCACCGAGGCGCGAGCGCGCGCCGAGCGCCGCGAACGAAACGGGCGCGACGACGGCAGAGAACGCGAGTGAAAAGACGATGCCCGCGCCCGTCGCCTGGAGCATCGACGGAACGCCGGAAGCGCGCGCTGCGCCCGCGATGCCGACGAGACCGACGACCAGCGTTCCGCCGGCCACGCAGAGCGCGATCAGGAGCGCGAGCCCACCGATGCGCGCGAGGAGGTAACCGCGCAGCGACGTGGTCCGCGCCACGAAGAGATCGCGGATGCCCTCGGTGCGATCGCGACGGAGCGCATGCGCGGCCGCGGCGAAAGCGAGGAGGAACCCGCCGCCCCAGGCGAGCGCGCTCGACGCGAGGAGCGGCACCTCGTGCGCCGGCGATTGCGGACCGCGCGCGGTGAGGACGCCGGCGATGAGCGAGAGCGCGAGGGTCGTCGAGATGCAGATGGCGATCGACGCCACGGGAAGGACACCGCGACGCGCGAGCGACATCCCCAGCACGAGGAGCGAGCGCATGCCGGCGGGGCGGCGCGCCACCGGCGAGCGCAAGACGCGGGCCGGCTCGGCGCCAACGGGAGGAGAAGGAGGACGCGCGCTGTCCGAAGAGGTCAGGGAGGCGGCCATCCGCCATCGAAAAGACCACAGGATCGCGTCCGCCGCCAGCAGTGGTAGTGTCCGCCGGCCATGGGGCCGCCGGACGTCGAGCGCTCGAAGGGGGAAGTCCCCGCCGATCCCAGCCGCACGCGCGTTGCGTGGCGGCGTGCGCTGATCCTCGTGCTGCCGGTGCTCTATGTCGCGGGCAGCGCGGTGAAGGCGTCCGAGCCGTCACCGCGTGCGTGGCTGGCGATCGCCATCGGCCTCGCCGTTGCCATGCTCGGCTCGCTGGATCGGCCCGGGGAGACGGCGAGACATGCGCGCGATCGCTTGTGGACCTCCGGTGCGCTCGCGCTCACCATCGCGAGCGCTGCGCTCTCCGAGCGATGGGCATGGGTGGCATTCGCGCGCGAGCTCGCGCTGATCGGCGCCGGGCTCGCTGCGGTGCGCGCCATCGCCACCATCGACGGCGACCCGGGTCTCGCAGCGCGGGCCACCGAAGCCATCGCCGCGCGCGGTCTCGGTGCCGCATCGCTCCAGCGCTTCGCGCTCGGCGCAGTCGTGATCGCGTGGGGCTCGGCCGCGCTCCTCGACGGGCTCGCGTGGGCCGGCGTCGCTCCGTCGCTCACCGACTCCGCGCCCGTGGCGGCATCGGTGGGGGGCGTGAGCGCCCTCTTCCTCGTCGGCGCCACGGCGCTTCTCGTCGCCGGCGCGCGGAGGCTCGAGCTCGGCGCTCCGCCACGGGCGCTCGCATGTGCCGCTGCCGCCGGCGGCGGTCTCATCGCCGCGCTCGCCATCGCCATCACCACCGGGGTGCAGGCCGACGCCGCGGCCGGGCTCGGCAGCGCCGTCGCTTGCCCGATCGTGGTGAGCCTCGCGCGCGCGCGCGATCCGCTGCTCCTCGCGCGGCGCGGTCGCCGCGTGCTGACGCTCGCGATGTTCGGCGCGCCGGTGGCGCTGCTCGCAGCGCTCGCGGCCGAAGGCCACATGGCAGGCTCGGGTCTCGTCGCGCTCGGCGTGGCCCTCGCCACGCTCGCCATCGGCGCCGTCGCGTCGAAGCTGGAGGAGCCGTTCCTCCCCGCGAAGGGCGTGCTCCTCGAGGCGCTCGCCGACGCGACGCGCTCCGCGCACGATCGCGAGGCTCGCTCCGCCATCGCCAAAGCGCTGATGCGCGTACGCGAGGCGGCCGGCCACGGCGCCGCTTCACCCGAGCTCTGGATATTGCATCCTACACGCATTTGCACCGTGGATTCTGCGGGATATCTGCAGGAGCGCGACGGCGAGCTGCCGCCCGCGCTCCTCGAAGTGGCGCGCGGCGAGCCCGGCGGAACGGTGCGCGTGGACGTCCTCAGCGCCCTCGAGGTGCGTCGCGCCGACCTGCGGCCGCTCCTGCGATGGCTCGAGGCACGTGGTGCACTCTTTGCCACGCTCGTCGCCGAGGACGAGGACGCGGACGGCTTCGTCATCGTTCCCGCCGGCAACCGCACCGCGGCGCTGACCATCGAGGAGATCCACGCGGCGAAGCTCTTTGCCGACGCGTTCGTCGCCGTGTGCCAGGCGCGCAGCGCACGCGAACGCCATCTCGAACGAGAGCGCGATCTCGTGAACCAGATCGAGAAGCTCGACGATCAGCTCGCGACGGTGAGCCACACTTCGTCGCTCGACGGCTCGCGCAACGTGCTCGCCTCGACGCGGCTCGCGCGTCCCGCGACGGTCGGCATCTACTCGGCGGCATCACGCCTCGCCTACGACGCGCTCGAGCGCATGATCCAGAAGGACGCGCCGGTGGTGGTCACGGCGCGCGCAGGCGTCGACCCCGTTCCGTACATCGCGCGCGCGCATCTCGGGGGGCCGCGCAAGGAGCGACCGCTCGTGATCGTCGACGGCACGTCGTCGCGCGAGCACGACATCGAGCGGTGGCGTGACGAGCAGGCCTCACCCATCGCGCTCGCCGATCGCGGGCTGCTCGTCCTCGTCGACGCTGCTGCGCTCCCTCGTGACATCCAGGTCCTCGTTGCGCGTGCGCTGTCGGAGCGACGTCCACCGTGGGAGCGCGCGATGCCGCTCGACATCGCCGTCGCGCTCACCGCGACCGCGGCGCCCGACGCGCTCGTCGAAGAAGGTCTGCTCGCGCCCGAGCTCTACGCCCGCTTCGAGGACGGCGCTTCGAGACCGATCGAGCTCGCTCGCTTGCGCGATCGTTCGGAGGACCTCTTTTCCATCGTCGCCGATCGCCTCGCGCGCGAAGGCCTGCGCGTGCGCGGAAAGCCCATGGGCATCGACGCCGCGGCGTTCGCGCGTCTCGTCGAGCACCCGTTCGACGGGGAGGACCACGAGCTCGCGTCGATCGTCACACGTCTCGTCGCGCATGCGCGTGGCGACGTCATCCGCGCCGTGGACATGGACGCCATCGGCCTGTTCGCTCCGCCCTCGAGCGACGCTGACGTCACCGCTTCGGCGGAAGCGGCGGCGGCATCGGCGCCTGGAAATCGCCGAAGCTGACGTCGACGATGATGCTCGGCTCGAGCATCGCGTCGAAGATCTGGCTGACCTCGACGGACGCGTCGTGCTCGGCGGGCGGAGCGCCGGGCGCCGGCTTCACGCGCGACGCTTCTTCTTTGAGCTGCGCGAACGTGTCGCGCACGGCCTTGCGCATGTCGTTCGCGGTCTCCCAGCGGTCCTTCTTGTCGAAGGCGAGCGCCTTGTCGACGACGCCCACCACCCACGTCGGGATGTGCGGCGCGACGATGCCGAGCGACGGCGCGCGCTCCTTCATGGCCTGGAAGAGGCGCTCGGTGGCGCCCTTCGCGTCGTGCACGGGACGACCCGTGAGCGCGCGGAACATGACCGCGCCGACAGCGAAGATGTCGGAGCGCCAGTCGACCTGATCGCTCTTGCCCTGCGCTTGCTCGGGCGGCATGTACGACGCGGTTCCGAGCACGATGCCCGACGCGGTCGGCGCGCCGGTGAACTTGGGATCGCGAAGGCGCGCGAGGCCGAAGTCGAGGACCTTCACGAGACCGGGCTTCGTGATGAAGAGATTGCCGGGCTTGATGTCGCGATGGATGACGCCGCGCGCGTGGAACGCGCTCAGGACGTCGAGCACCTGATCGGCGATGGCGAGCACGTCGGGCAGCGGAAGAACGCCGCCGGCCTTGTGCATCCAGCCGTCGAGCGAGTCACCGTCGAGGAGCTCCATGACGAGGAACGGCGCGCCGTCCGGCGTGATGTCGTCGTCGAGCACGCTCAGCGCGCCGGGGTGGTCGACCTGGTTCGCGACGTAGCCCTCGCGCAGGAATCGCTCGCGCACGTCTTCGTGCGCCGCGATGTGCGGGTGCAGCATCTTGATGGCGACCTTCTTGCCGTTGCGATGCGTCGCCGCGTAGACCGAAGCCATGCCGCCCATGTCGATCAGACGATCGATCGTCCACTTGTGATTGAGGACCTGACCAACCCGCTTCTGGGCCTGGACGCGAGGGTCGGTGGACGGAACGCTCATCGATCTTCGAGGATCGGAGGTTCATGCCAGGAGGTCAAGCCGGGCGATCAGAACGGCTCACCTCAGCCGAGGCGCCTCAACTCAGCCCCCCCAACGAGACGGCGACGCAAATCACGAGGACGCCGTACTCCAGGCGTGTCGTCGTGAGGTCGGAGAGTCGCGCACGCAGGCGTTCACCAAGAGCATTGCCGACGGCGATCGCCGCCGATACCACCACGATGGGAACCAGCAGATCGCGCGTGAAGAGCCCGTTCGACGCGTACGCGACGACGCGTCCGGCGTGCGTTGCAAAGGCCACGGTCGCGACCGTGCCGACGAACGCGCGCCCCGTGAGACCCGCGGAGAGCATGACCGGCGCGAACAGCACGCCGGCGCCACCCGCGGTGCCGGTCATCGAGCCGATCACGAAGCCCGCGGGGCCGAGCGCCCAACGCGGGACGTCGAACCTCAACCACCGGAGCGCACGCGCGATGGCGAGGACGGTGAGCCCGACGAGCATGGCCTTCAGCGTCCACTCGGGCAGAGCTCCAGCGAGCAAGCCGCCGGCGAAGGCGCCCGGTACCGCGCCCATGACCATGCGGAGGGCGATGCTGCGGTCGACGGCCTTGCGGAAGAGCACCGCGCGATGGAGGTTGCCGAGCAGGAGCGCCGGCGCGGTGATGGCCAGCGCGGCGCGTGGTCCGACGAGGACCGACAGGATGAGGAGGAGGAAGAGCCCACCGCCCTGCCCCGCGAGCGTGGTGAGCGCCCCTGCGCAGAGTCCGAGGAGTGCCAGCGCGAGCGTCATGGGAAGACAGTGCGCCCCTGCCTCCCATCAATCCAATCGATTCCAATGATGATTCCCATCATGAAACATTATGGCAGTAGGATGGAGCCGTGCTGGAGCCGCTCCGCCACTTCGCGCTCGTCGCGCAGCACGGGACGTTCACCGCGGCCGCTCGGCACGCGCATGTCTCGCAGCCCGCGCTCACGGCGTCGATCAAGCGCCTCGAAGCGCAGATGGGCGCGCGCCTCCTCGATCGCGGTCCCGGCGGCGCGACGCTGACCGCGGCCGGCGACGCGCTCCTCCCACGCGCGCGCGCGGCGCTCGCTGCCGTCGAGGAGGGACGCCGCGCAGTGGCCGAGGTGATGGGCCTGACCGTGGGCTCGGTGCGCGTCGGCGCGGGAGCGACAGTGTGCACGTATTACCTGCCGCGCACGCTCGCGAAGCTCCGCGCCGCCCATCCAGGTGTGCAGATCCTGCTCCGCGAAGCCGATCCGGAGGATCTGCTCGATGCGCTCGAAGCGGGCGATCTCGATCTCGTGATCCTCGCGCGCGTGCTGCGACGTGGCGGTGGCGATCTCCTGCCGGCAGCGCGCGCCGGGCTGGCACGCGAGAAGTGGGTCGACGACGAGATGGTCCTCGTGGGCGCGCCGGGCGTGGACGCGAAGACGGCGCCGCTCGTGACCTTCTCGCAAGGCGCGACGACGCGAACGCTGGTCGATCACTACTTCCCGGGCGTGCCCATCGCGATGGAGCTCGGGAGCATCGCGGCGGTGAAGGGCAACACGCGCGCGGGCGTGGGCGTCGCGCTGCTGAGTCGCCGGGCCATCGAGCGCGACGTCGCAGCCGGACAGCTCGTGGTCCTCGATTCGCCCGCGACGCCCATCATGCGTTCGCTCTACCTCGTGCACCGCGGTCGAGACCGCTTGCCGCCTGCGGCGGGCGAGCTGCATCGACTGCTCCGCGACTTCGCGAAGCGAAATCGCTGAGCCATCGCGCGCGCTTCATTCTCCCGGGCCGAGCCGGCCTTCCGCGTCGTCCTCGACCAGCGATGACGGCGTTCGCCCGAACATCTCGCGAATGCGTCGCTGGAACGTCGAGTAGTCGCCGAAGCCCGCCTCGCTGCTCAGGCGGAGCAGCGTGCTGCGGGTCGTCGCGCCGAGCAGCTCCCACAAGAAGTGCTCGGTCCTCAAGAACTGCGCGTACGCGAGCGGCGAGAACCGGAAGTGCTTCTTGAACGAACGCAGCAGATAGAACTCGTTCGTGCCGAGCCCCTTCGCGAGCTCGGCGAGCGTCGGCGGGTCGGCGAAGCGCTGCTCGAGGACTTGCTTCGCCTGCATCATGCGGCGCGTCGCCGACGTCGACTCGATCACGAGCGGCGCTTGCGACACGAGTCGCTCCACCACGTCGGCGGCGACCTTTCGTGACGGCTCGAGCGCGTCCCTCACGGGCCTGCGCCACGCACGATCGAGGGCCCGGAACACGTGTGCCGGCAGCAAGTGCGCGGGAAGCACGCGCAGGCCCTGCTCCGCGACGTCACCGACCACGTCGACCATCAGGACGCGTCCGCTCCTCGGAGTGCGCACCGAATGCGGAAGCCCGCGCGGAACGAGACACGCTTCACCGGCGCGGACCGTCACCTCCTGGTGCGCGGGGCCGACGTCGATGATCACCTCGCCGTCGAGCACGAGGTTCAGCTCGCCGCTGCGCGTCGACACGCATGGACAGTCCTCGTCGTCGATCGCCGTCGCGTAGGCGCGCAACGACTGCGAGCCGTCCTGCGTCCATCGCAGCTGACGTCCCGCGCGATTCGTCGATAGCTGTCGGATTCGCATCGCGGCCCCTCGCGCCAAAAATCAATTTCCCCCAAGAACCGCGGACGCGCTCGGAGATATTCGAACAAAGGGACGATGTTGTCGATTCGCTCCCAGATGGGTCGCGGCGTGGCGGCGGCCACTGCCTCGCTCGCGCTCTCGACGGCGCTGTGCGTCGCTTGCGGTAGGTTCGACGCGAGCTCGTCGGATGCTCCGGTGCCGCTCGACGCCGCCGACGATAGCGCGAGAACGTCGGACTCCGCCGGTGACGCCGGGATCGATCCGCTCCCGGACGCCGCTCGGGCGGAAGGCGGAGACGGCGCGTCGAACGACGGCGCGACGTCGGGATGCAACGACATGCAGCCGTTCGGTTCGCCGGTCGAGCTCGCCGACCTCGGCGACGTCACGAGCGTTCGCCTCGAGCCGAGCGCGATGCCCGGGGCCCCTCCCGATCGTGCCTTCGTCTCGTTCTTCGCGTCGGTGGGTGACGAGGACATCGACGAAGGACCTTATCCGAAGGCCGCGAGCCTCTACGCGCACGCCGTCATGTCGGCGGAGGGCGACACGCATCCTGCGCCGGTGACGAGCGACCTGCGTCTCGTCTACGAGCACGGCGCGGTCGGCGCGCGCCAGATCGTCCTCGCGACGCGTGCGCAGAGCGGACAGAAATTCACCGGGTCGATGACACTGCCGCTCGCCGTCGACAGCGCGCAGACGCGCGAGCCATGGGCGCTCGGCGACGGCTCCGTCGTGTACTTCACGATGGAGCCCGGCATGAACGGCGGGCGCGACGTCTATCGCGGCGAGCTCACAGGGTCCGCGTGGAACGTCGCGATCGTCGACGGCGTGTCGACGGCCGCGAACGAAGGTCATCCCGTGGTGTCGGACGACGAGCTCACGATCTTCTTCAGCCACGCTACCGCGAGCACCGGGCCCGGCCACGTCTGGATGGCGACCCGCGCCTCGAAGAGCGCTTCGTTCAGCGGCGCCGCGGCCGCCGCCGGGCTCGAGGGCCTCACCGGCGGCGGCGGAGAGAGCGACGACCGGCCGACGTGGCTGTCGGCCGATCGGTGCACGCTCCTCTTCGTCAGCAATCGCAGCGGCGCGTATCGCGCGTA
>JAXDMI010001019.1:0-6595 GCA_034666145.1 Myxococcales bacterium
GATTGTCGGCGATGACCTTCGCGCAGACCTCCTCGATGGCCTTGGGATCGCTCACCTGCGCCATCCCGAGATCGGCGACGAGCGAAGCAGCGACGACGTCCGGGCCCTTGCCGCGAAGCGCTGCGTACAGCTCTTTGGCCTGTTTTCCGCTGATTTTGCCGGTATCGACGAGGCGCATCAGATCGGAGAGCTGCTTCGCGGTGATCGGGATCGAGGCCTGGAGGCCTTGCGTCGTGACGTCACGCAGCACCTCGCTCTGGATGAAGTTCGCGACGCGGCTCGCATGCGCGGCGTCGAGATGGAGCGTGGCCGCCTCTTCGAAGAACGCGGCGATGCGTGGATGCTGCGTGAGGACCTGCGCGGCGTACGGCGTGAGCCCGAGCTCGGTCACGAAGCGATCGCGCTTCACGCGCGGCAGCTCCGGCAGCTCGGCGCGCGCGCGCGCGACGAAGACCTCGTCGAGCACGACGGGAGGGAGATCCGGCTCGGGAAAATAGCGATAGTCCTGCGCGGTCTCCTTGCTGCGCAGCGAGTACGTGGTGCCGGTCTTCTCGTCCCAACCGCGCGTCTCCTGGACGATGCGACCGCCGCCTTCGAGGACCTCCTTCTGGCGCTCGATCTCGGAGGCGATGGCCTTCTCCACGAACTTGAAGGAGTTGATGTTCTTCAGCTCGACGCGCGTCCCCAGCTTCGTCTCGCCGACGGGCTTGATGGAGACGTTGGCGTCGCAGCGGAAGGAGCCCTCTTCGAGGTTGCCGTCGTTGATGCCGAGGAACACGAGGATGTCGCGCAGGGTGCGGAGGTACTCGGCTGCCTCCTGAGGGCTCGCGAGATCGGGCTCCCCGACGATCTCGACGAGCGGGACGCCGGCGCGGTTGAGGTCGACGATCGACGCGGAGCCGGCGTCATGGATGTTCTTTCCGGCGTCCTCCTCCATGTGAATGCGGAGGATTCGCGCGCGCTTGGTCTTCGGCGGGGCGTCCGGCTCGCTGCCTTCGATCGCGATGTCGAGGTGGCCGTGATCGCTGAAGGGCTCGTCGAACTGGCTGATCTGGTAGCCCTTCGGGAGATCCGGGTAGAAATAATTCTTCCGCGCGAAGCGGCTCTTGGGCCGGATCGAGCAGTCGAGAGCGAGCGCGGCCTTCACGGCCATGCGCGCCGCTTCGGCGTTCAACACGGGCAGCGCACCGGGGAGCCCTAGGCAGGTCGGACACACGTGGGTGTTCGGTGGGGCCCCGAACGACGTCGGACAAGGGCAGAACAGCTTGCTCCGGGTGAGCAGCTGAGCGTGGACCTCGAGGCCGATGACAGGCTCCCAGCCGGGACTCATGAGGCCGTCAGGTTAGCGTTTTTCGCCGCGAACTGGTCCATCGGCTCCGGGCCCGACTACGTTGAAGAGCCTCGATGCCTTCCGAGACCCTCCTCCGCGGCCTGCCGCTCGCCGTCCTGGCGGTCTCGCTCATTTCGGTGCCCGTGCTGCTCCTCGAGCCGCAGGGCCTCCCCCGCATGCGATCGCTCGAGACCGAGCTCGGCGGCGTTCAGGCCGAGAATGCCGAGCTGCGGCGTGACGTCGGCAAGCTCCGCACCGAGGTGAAAGAGCTGCGCGAGAACCCGACGGCCGTCGAGCGCATCGGCCGCGAGCAGCTCGGCCTCGTCCGCAAGAGCGAGGTCGTCTTCCAGTTCGAGCGCCAGAAGTGACCCGAAGTCCCCTGGGCACGTTGCGCCCCCATGATTTAGAGTAGTTGGCGTGCCGGACGAGCTGACGAAGGCGCTCCTTCTCGAGGAGGTCGCCTCCGAGGGAGCCATCGCCGAAGCGCTCTTCGCGTCGGTCACCGGTGGAGTGCCGCTCGTTCAGTCGCTGGTGGAGGCGCGCGCAGTCAGCCCCGAGGTGCTCGCGCGCTATCTCGCGCGCACCGAGGCGCCGTACCTGAGGCACGTCGTTCCGCTCGTCGACCTCGTCGATCGGTTGCCGCCGGGGCTGTGCGCGCGCTTGCTCGCGATCCCGGTGCGGCGCGATGCGATCACCGGCACCATCGACGTGGTGCTGGCCGACGCGGGCGATCCGCATCCCGCGAAGGAAATCGCATTCCACCTGGGCGCACCGGTTCGCGTCGTCCGCGCGACCGCGGCGGCCATCGAAGAGGCGTTGCGAAAGCTCCGTTCGCGATCGCTGCCGCCGTCGGCGCGTCCGGAGGCGCGCGACGACGAACGCATGTACGACTCGCGTCCGCGCGCCGCTCCGTCGGCTTCGCCGTTCAAGGGCGGCACGCTGCCTCCGCCGGCGCCTTCCCTCAAGCTCGGTTACTCCGGCCACGCCGCGCTCGATGCGATGACATCGGAGGCGCTGCGTCCGAGCCGAGTGCCGGCCTCGGAGCGCCAGGCGCACGTCGTTCCTTCCGCGCAGAGCATGCATGCGCCGCCGAGCCCGCAGCGCCGCTCGCAGGTGACCCCGCCGTGGGGCACCCCCTTGCGTTATGCAACGACCACGGAGTCCCCGTCGGAGCACCCGACGAGCGGGCTCGGCTCCGAGATCCCGATCCCGCTCACGCGCCGCACGTTCAGCGCAGTCAGCGGCGGCACGCAACGACCACCGCCGCTCATGAACCCGGCCGACTCGGCGCTCGGCGAAGGCTACGCCGTGGATCCCGGGCATTTCCGGCAGATCGTGGAGGTCAACGAGCGCATGCGTTCGAGCGATCCCGGGGTAGCGGCTGCGCAGGTCCAGCGCCAGATGCCCGTTCCGTCGTTCATCCCCGGACCGCCACCGATGCCGGGCGGCGGAACGTTCGGTGCCTATGCGCCGCAGGTCCCGGTCGCGGACATCGGCGGCATCCTCGCCGCGCTGCGCGCCGCCGGATCGCGCGACGAGGTGCTCGAGCTGGTGCTCACCGGCGCGCGCATCGTCGCCCTCAAGGTGGCGCTGTTCGTCGTGAAGCGCGGCGGCTACCTCGGCTGGGCCTGCACGCCGGAGTTCGCGGACCGCGCGTCACTGCAGTCGATCCTCGTGTCTCTCGAGAGCCCGAGCGTCTTCGATGAAGCCGTGCGCGACGGGCTGTATCTAGGGCCGATCCGTCACGACGACGTGCATGCTTCGCTGCTGCATGTGATGCGCGGAGCTTCGCGCGACGTGGCCGTCGTCCCGATCCGCGTGAGCGGCAAGACCGCCGTCGTGCTCATGGCCGACGAGCTGGGCGACACGATGCTCGCCACGCGCCGCCTCGAAGAGCTGTCGCGCGCCGCAGGCGATGCGTTCGCGCGCATCGTTCGCATGCGCCGCTGAGCGGCTCCGCCAGTTAGCGTCCAGCGAGCACCCGCAGCGCGTCCGTGGCGGTGAAGATGCCGATGACCCGGCCCCGCTCGATGACCACCGCGCAGCCGTAGCGATTGGTCGCCATCGATGCCGCGACGTCCTCGAGCCGCGCCTCCGGCGAGACCGCGTACGCATCCGTGCTCATCGCCTCGTCGACGATGTCGGCGCGGAGATCGACACCGGCGATGGTCTCGAGCAGGTAGAGGTCGCGCTGCGTCACCACGCCCACGAGCTCTCCGTGCTCGAGCACCGGCAAGTGGCGGCACGAGTGTTCACGCATGAGCTGGTGCGCCGTCGCGAGCGTCTCGGTGCGCCCGATGGTGATGGGCTGCGGCGTCATCACCGTCTCGATGGCGATGCGCTGCGGCTTCAGCGCTCGTGCGGCTCGGATGGGGACCTGGCTCAACGGCATGGCACGCTCCGATCGTTCGCCGCTAGCGTCGCAAGGATCACGCCACGGTTGTCCGCGTCCGGGACGTTGCCGGCTGCGACGCTCGAGCTGCGGTCGCGATGCATGCCGCGCGCACTGCCGCGCGCACCTGGCCGAGGACACCCCCTCGCCTGTCCGGGACATAGGGTCATTCCCGAATCCATCGAACAAATGGGGGTGCGCGCGCCGGCACGCCGACTGCTCGAGGGCCGCTCATGCCCCTGTCCCCGATGCCGACGACCGATCGTCTCTGCCTGCTCCGCTTCGCTGCGACGTTTCTCTGGGCCGACCTCGAGGTCGACCTCACGGAGCATGCGTTCTTCCTCGATCTCGCGCGCGAGCTCGGGGTGTCTCGGCGCTCGCTGCCACGCGTGATCGACATGCTCGCGTCGCCACCGGCGCCGGAGGACATCGATCCCACACGCGTGTCTCCGGCGCTCGCCGCCACCGTGCGCGACGTCGCGCTGCGGGCCATCGCCTCCGATGGCCGCGTGCTACCGCGCGAGATGGAGCTCTTCGATCTGCTCGACGAGCTCTTGCCTCAGGTGCCTTCGTAGGGGCGCAGATCGACCTTGACCGGGCTCGCGCTCCAGATGTCCTTCGCGTACTCGCGGATGGTTCGATCCGACGAGAACATCCCCATCTTCGCGATGTTGCGCACGCACATCGAGTGCCACGCGCGCTTGTCGAGGAAGGCGTCGCTCACCTTCTTCTGGCAGGCGACGTACGCGTCGAAGTCCTCGAGGATCATGTACGTGTCGTGATCGAGGAGCGAGTCGGTCAGTGGCTGGAACAGCTTCGGATCGTCGCCGCTGAAGAAGCCGTTGGCCACGAGATCGATGACCTCGCGTAGCCGCTCGTTGCGGTCGTAGACGGCGCGCGGTCGGTAACCGGTGCGCTGGAGATCGTGCACCTCGGGCGTCGTGAGGCCGAAGAGGAAGAAGTCGTCTTCTCCGACCGCCTCGCGGATCTCGACGTTCGCGCCGTCGAGCGTGCCGATGGTGAGAGCGCCGTTCATCGACAGCTTCATGTTCCCGGTGCCGGAGGCTTCCTTGCCTGCCGTCGAGATCTGCTCGGAGAGATCGGCGGCCGGGATGATGCGCTCGGCAAGCGACACACGGTAATTGGGCAGGAACGCGACGCGGAGACGCCCTTGGAGATCGACGTCACTGTTCACCACGTCGGCGATGCCGTTAATCAGCTTGATGATCAGCTTCGCGACCTTGTAACCCGGTGCCGCCTTGGCCCCGAAGAGCACGGTGCGCGGCGCCTCGAGCGCCTTCCCGTCACGCTTGGCGTCGAGGTAGAGGCGAACGACGTGCAGCGCGTTGAGGAGCTGCCGCTTGTACTCGTGGAGGCGCTTGATCTGGACGTCGAACATCGAGTCCGGGTCGAAGCGGAACTTCCAGGTGTCGGCGGCGTACTGCGCGAAATCGGCCTTGTTCTGCCGCTTCACGGCGCCGATCTTCTCGACGAACGACGAGTCGTCGGCGAACTTGGAGAGCTTCTCGAGCTGGTCGAGATCGGTGGTCCATCCCGGGCCGATGGCCTCGGTGATGAGCGCGGAGAGGCGCGGGTTGCACTGATGGAGCCAGCGACGCGGCGTGACGCCGTTCGTCTTGTTGGAGAACTTGGCGGGCGTCATCTCGGCGAAGTCGCGGAGAACGTCGCGCTTGAGGAGATCGGTGTGCAGCGCCGCGACGCCGTTGACGGCATGCGAGCCGACGACGGCGAGGTGCGCCATCGCCACGCGCTTCTCGGCGCCCTCCTCGATGATCGACATGCGCCGGATGCGCGCGTCGTCGCCGGGAAAGCGCGCCATGATCGACCGGACGAAACGACGGTTGATCTCGTAGATGATCTGGAGGTGCCGCGGCAGGAGGCGCTCGAACATCGCCACGGGCCAGCGCTCGAGCGCCTCGGACAGCAGCGTGTGGTTCGTATAGCCGCAGGTCGCGACGGTGATCTCCCAGGCGCGATCCCAGGGCACCTGCTCGAGATCGACGAGCACGCGCATCAGCTCTGCGATCGCGATCGCGGGGTGCGTGTCGTTGAGCTGGATGGCGTTCTTCTTCGCGAAGTCGTCGAAGTTCTTGTGCGCCTTCTTGTAGCGCCGAACGATGTCCGAGATCGCGCAGGCGACGAAGAAGTACTCCTGCTTGAGGCGCAGATCGCGGCCCGCCTGGTTGGAGTCGTTCGGATAGAGGACCTTCGAGATGACCTCGCTCGAGTTCTTGTCCTCGACGGCGCGCACGTAGTCGCCGTCGTTGAAGACCTTGAGGTCGAACTCGTTGCCGGCGCGCGCCTGCCAGAGCCGCAGCGTGTTGACGGTGTCATTGCGGTAGCCCGCCACCGGGGTGTCGAACGGAACGCCGAGGACCTTGTGCGTGTCGACCCAGCGCGCGGAGAGATCGCCGGAGTCGCTCGTGACCGCCTCGACGCGACCGCCGAAGCTGACGTTCACCGAATACTCGGGCCGGACGTACTCCCAGGGATTTCCGAAGCGGAGCCACTCGTCGGGCCGCTCCACCTGCCAGCCGTTCTTGATCTCCTGCTCGAAGATGCCGAACTCGTAGCGGATGCCGTAGCCGTAGCCGGCGTAACCGAGCGTGGCCATCGAATCGAGGAAGCACGCGGCGAGGCGCCCGAGGCCGCCGTTGCCGAGGCCGGGCTCGGGCTCGTCCTCGAGGATGTCGGCGAGATCGAGGCCGGCGCCCTTCAGCAGCGTCTTCGCCTTGTCGTAGATGTCGAGCGCGTGGAGGTTGTTGGCGAGCGCCCGCCCGAGCAAGAACTCCGCGGACAGGTAGTAGATGCGCTTGGCGTCGGTCTTGGCGTACGTCTCCTGGGTCTGGGCC
>JAXDMI010001020.1:0-3165 GCA_034666145.1 Myxococcales bacterium
GCACGCGAGCGCATCGCCCAGCATGCACGCCATGGCGAGGAGCTCGACCTGCCTCGGGCGATTGGGGGGAACGCCGGCGCCGCTCGCGTGCATGCGCGCCGCGCTCACGCACGAAGCGGCGTCGCGCAGCTCGCAGGCGCGCTCGTGGAGTCGGACGGCGCGCGTGAGGTCCTTCGGGATGCCGTCTCCGCGCTCGACCCGCGTCGCCACGACGCCACACGCGAACGCGATGCCGCGGTCGCAATCCTCTGCGCAAGGAGCGAGGTCCTTTGCATCATGCACGCAAATCCGAGGACCGACGGCTTCGGGCACGGACGACGAAGGCCCGCTCGCCGTGGTCTCGGCGTGCGGGCCTTCGGGGGTCCTTGCGGCAGGGGCCTTCGCACAGCTCGCCGTGGCTCCGCTGAGAGCCAGGCTGGCGAGACCGAGACAGGAGAGCGCGACGACCGTTCGCACGCGCTCTGCCTACGTCATCTCGGCGCGCGCGTCACTTCGCGAGGGGTCACTGTTTTTCGGGCGCGACGAACTCGAACGTCGCCTTCGCGCCGTTGGAGCCGATCGTCACCTCGCCGGAGACCTTCATGCCGGGCTGGATCTTGGTCGCCGCGTCGGCGAGCGTCGCGGTCGTCTTGCAGCTACCACGCGCGAGCGCGGTACCGACGCTCCGGAAGAGGCTGTCGAGCTGCGCCGCGTCGTTCGCCGAGGCATAGCTGCCGCCGGTGTCCGTCGCGAGCTCGCGGAGCACCTTCACCGCGGCGGGGTCGGCGTCGATGGCGCCTTCGGCTGCGGGGCCGAGGCCGACCGTGAACACCGGGATCTGCGCGGCCTTCGCGGCAGCGTGACACTCGTCACGCTTCGTATCGCTGTTGGGCTCGCCGTCGGAGAGGAGGAGAACGCCGCGGCGACCGTCCTTGACCGAGTCGACGAGCGGCATCATCTCGACGCACGACTCGAAGAGCGGCGTGCCGCCGGAGGCATCGATCCTCTCGGCCGCCTTCACGAGCGCGGCCTTGTCGGCGGAGAACGCCGCCCTCGGAGGCGAGCACGTGTCTTCGCTGGCGCCGCTCGCGAGCTGCGAGAGACAGAGAAGATCGCGGAGGTGGTCGCCCGTGGCGCCGTAGTCGGTGAGGAGCACCTTGTCGTTCGCGCCGAGCGTGCCGAGAAAGCTAATCGACGCCGCCTTGCGCATGTTGTTGGGGTCGCTCGAGAACATCGAGCCCGAGTCGTCGATGATCATGCCGATCGCGACAGCCTTGTCGTTCTGATCCGGCACCGTGCACTCGGTGGTGCCGACCGTCGTGGCGATCTCGGCCGGCGACGTGATGCGGATGTCGACGTTGAGCTTGCCGTCGAGGACCGGCTGGCTCGCTGCGTCCTGCGGGATCGTGGTCAGGCCGAGGTCGCCGCTCGCGTAGAGCGCGCTCGTCACGCTCGTGCCGACGACGACGACCTTGTTCACGCGGGCGTTGGCTTCGCCCTGATCGTCGGACTTGACGGTGCACGCGGTGGCGGCGAGCGCCGTGAGGATCGAGGTGTAGAGGAGAGAGGACCGAAGGCGATTGCAGGCGTTCATCGTGGCGGGATTGACGGGGGCCAGTCCTCACGATTCAGCGCACTTGGACCCCCGAACGGGTGACGTGAGACCGATTCCTCTGCGCCGCAGCAGGCTCATCACCCGAATGGGTGACAACGCTCGCGCTGCGACGGGCATGATAGAGACAGCGCACGATGAAGCGTCTCCTCGGCATGTCGGCTGCGCGCTTCCTGCGCGAGCACTGGCAGAAGAAGCCGCTCCTGGTGCGCGGCGCGATGCCGGGCCTTCGTGATCCGCGGACCCCGGACGAGCTCGCGGGCCTCGCCTGCGAAGAGGGCGTCGAGTCGCGGATCGTCCGCGAGCGCGGCGGCGCCGCGCCGTGGGAGGTGACGTGGGGCCCTCATCCCGAGGCGCGGTTCGCGACGCTGCCCGAGCGCGGATGGACGCTCCTCGTGCAGGAGCTCAACCGCCATGTCCCGGAAGCGGCGCTCCTCCTCGAGCCGTTCTCGTTCGTGCCCAACGTGCGCGTCGACGACGTGATGGTCAGCTACGCCGCGCCCGGCGGGAGCGTCGGTCCGCATCTCGACAGCTACGACGTGTTCCTGCTGCAGGGCAGCGGTCGGCGTCGATGGTTGTATAATACACGGCCGACGAAGGACGCTCGCTTTCGCGAGGGCCTCGACCTTCGCATCCTCCAATCCTTCGAGCCCGACGCCGACGAAGTGCTCGAGCCCGGTGACATGCTCTACCTCCCGCCCGGCTTCGCGCATCACGGCATCGCGGTGACGCCGTGCCTGACGTACTCGATCGGCTTTCGTGCGCCGTCGTTCGGCGAGATGTGGAAGGCCTTCGCCGGCCATGTGGCGGCGCAAGAGGACTCGGAGAGCGCGTCGCTGCTCGTGGACCCCCCGCTCTCGCCGGCGCGCAACCCGGGCGCCGTCCCGCCGGCACTCCTCGCGCGCGTGCGCGATGCGGTTCGGCGGCTCCCGTCCGATGACGACGCCATCGATCGCTTCTTCGCGTCGTTCGCCACGCGCCTCGCGCCGGGACACGAGCTCACGGCGCCGCGCAAGGCGCCGTCTGCCGACGCGATCATCGCGCGCCTTCGTCGCGGCGATCGCGTTGCGCGCTCGGAGGAGGGGAGATGGGCGTATCTCCCGCGTCCGCGCGGCGCGCTCCTCCTCTATGTGGCGGGCATCGAGCTCGAGGTGCCGGCTGCTGCCGCCGAGCTCGCGCGTGCCTTGTGTGCAACGCGTCGCTTCGATGGTCGAGAGCTCGCGGCGCTCGCGAAGAACGCCGCGGCGCGCGCGCTCATCGTGAAATTAGTCGGCCTCGGCGGTCTCGCTTTCGCAGGTCGGGCTTAGGCTCGGGCTTCGGCACGGGGCGATTGTCGCGGCGCTGCGCGATGAAGAGGTAGTTGAAGCCGCGCAGGAAGAAGTTCCCTTCCTCTGCCGCCTTCCGGTAATTGCCGAGCTCGAGCGCCTTGTTGTGTCGGACCACGCTGACGATGTCGACGATCTTCAGCGACTCCGCGATGCTCGCGAAGAGCTGGAAGCCGACGGGCGCGAAGCCCACCTTCTTCTCGTAGTAGTCGCAGACGTAGACGCCGAGCGTGCCGCCGGGCTTCAGCA
>JAXDMI010001021.1:0-5769 GCA_034666145.1 Myxococcales bacterium
CCACGAGTGACGTGACGAGACCGGCGGCGAGAGTGATGCGGGACATGCCGATCGAATGGCCCGCACGATCGACAACCGTCGCGCGTCAGCTCGACTCGTCGTGGCTCGCGCTCGTCGTCGTCGACGCAACCTCCGGCGGCTTCGGCGTCGGCGCGGCGTACACCTTCCGCAGCGCCTTCACGTGACGCGCGGTCACGCCCGGCACGGCGAGCAGCGCTTCGTCGCTCGCCGCCTGGATCGCCTTCAAGCTCCCCAGCGTCCGCAAGAGCGCCTTGCGCGTGTTCGGCCCGAGCCCGGCGACGCTGTCGAGCGCGGATTTGAAGCGCTTCTTCTTGCCGAGACGCTCGCGCGCACGGTTCGAGAAGCGATGCGCCTCGTCGCGAACGCGCGCGAGGAAGAACATCGACGCCGAGTGGCTCTTCAGCGGGATCGGGTTCTTCTGTCCGGGCAGATAGACGCGATCCACCATGGTCTCGCCGAGGACGTTCTCCTTCTCTTTCGCGAGCGCGACGATGGGAAGCTCGTGGAGCCCGAGGTCGCGTGCCGCCGCGAGCGCGACGGCGAGCTGGCCCTTGCCGCCGTCGACCACGAAGAGATCGGGGAGATCCCACTCGGCGCGCTCGCGATCGCTGTCGTCCTTCACCACGCCGTCGCTCTCGCCGTCGCCACCTTCGTTGGCGGGGGTCGCAACATTTTCCTCCTGGCGCTTGAGGCCGCGCCGAAAGCGGCGCGCGAGCACCTCGTACATGGCGCGGTAGTCGTCGCCGGCGAGCGAGACCTCGCCGTCGTCCGCGCTGCCCTCGCCGATGAGGCCCACGGCGCCGCCCGGCGTAGGCGCAGCGTCGGTGGTCTTCGCGTTGATCCCGTCGCCCCGGACGTGGAAGGTGCGATAGCGCTTCTTGTCGGGCTCGCCGTCGAGCATCGCGACGATCGCGCCCACCGTGTCGCGTCCGCCGAGATGCGAGATGTCACAGCACTCGATGCGTCGCGGGATCGTGGGAAGGCGAAGTCGCTCCTTCAATTGAGCGAGGCGCTCGGTCACGTCGGCGCTCGCCCGCCGCTTCTCGCTGAACGCGTGCTTGGCGTTGTCGTTGGCGAGCGCGAGGAGATCCACGCGATGCCCGCGCTGCGGGAAGATCAGGGTCACCTTGTGACGCGCGCGCTCGGCGAGCCACTCCGCGATGCCGGCGGCGGCCTCGGGGAGCACCGGGACGATCACCTCGTCGGGCACCGGCAACATCAGCTCGGCGTCGAGGGTGCCTTCGCCCTCCTTGCCCGACTCTTCCTTGGGCAGCGACGGCCCGTAGTGCTGCGCGAGGAATGCGGCGACCACCTCCTCGTCGGGGACCTCGGCGTTCTTCACCGAGAACGTCGCGACGTCGGCGAGCTTGCCGCGGCGGACGTGGAGGAGCGCGAGCTCGACGAGATCGCTCTCGCGATGGAGGCCGAGGACGTCGCGATCGATGTCGTCGATGGCCACGACGCGCTGCTCCTCGCGGACCTTGTCGATGGCGGAGAGCTGATCGCGATAGACGGCGGCGAGCTCGAAGTGGAAGTGGCGGGCCGCCTCCTTCATGCGGTCCTTGAGCTCCTTCGAGAGCTCGTCGTGACGTCCGTCGAGGAACATCGCGACCGCGCGGACCTGCTCGTCGTACCAGGCCTTGTCGACCTCGAGCACGCACGGCGCCGGGCAGCGCTTGATCTGGTGCTGGAGACACGGCCGCTTCCGGCTCCGCATCTCGAGGTCGGTGCAGGTCCGGAGCTGGAAGTGCTTGTTGACGAGATGGAGCGTGCGTCGCGCGGCGGTCGCGGAGTGATACGGCCCGAAGTAGCGGAGGCGACCCGCGGGATCGGCGGTCGGCCGGCGCACGACCCACAAGCGCGGCCAGTCCTCCTTCACGTCGAGGCGCAGGCAAATGTAGTCCTTGTCGTCGCGGAGCTTGATGTTGTAGCGGGGCCGATGCTCCTTGATGAGGTTGTTCTCGAGGATCGCGGCTTCCTTCTCGGAGCCCGTGACGATCGTGTCGAGGTCGCCGAGCGACTTCTGGAGGATCGGGATGAAGTAGCGGTTGTCGCTCGTGCCCTCCTGGAAGTACGAGCGCACGCGCGAGCGGAGGCTCTTCGCCTTGCCGACGTAGACGACCGCGCCCTTCTTGTCCTTGAAGAGGTAGACGCCCGGCGACGCGGGCAGCGCGTCGAGCTTCTCGGTGACGACCACGGGCAACATGAGGAGGGGGGCTACCCTAGTCCGCGACCGCGCTCACAGCACGGGCCGGCAACCAGACTGGCAGGTGCCAACCGAGTTGGCAGGCCGCCGGTCGAATTTACGCGAAAATTCGCGGATCTACCCCCGGCACAGCCCGTGCTTCTGCGAAGCTCCGGCTACGTGTGTAGCTCGTTGAGTTTTGACGAGAGATCGTCGAAACTGCGCGCGCACGCATCGTTTCTGCCTCTGAAGGAGCACGTGATGGAAATGTCCCGCAAGTGGACCCGACGTTCGGGGAAGTGGCTCGCCGGAGCAGCGTTGCTGACGGCGGCCGGAGCAGCCGGCACCGGCTGTCTCTCGCGGCCCGTGGGCACGCAGCCACCGACGACGAAGGTCAACTTCACGTCGACGGTCTCGCAGCAGTCGGTCGACAAGGTCGACCTCCTGTTCATGATCGACAACTCGGCGTCCATGGGTGACAAGCAGACGATCCTCGCGGACGCTGTTCCGAACCTCCTCGTCGGTCTCCTCAAGCCGAAGTGCGTCGACCCGGCCACCGGCGTTGCAGGCGCGGGCGCCCCGAGCGCCGACCCGAAGAGCAACAAGGCGAACCGCTTCGGCTGCCCGATGGGCACCGAGCCGGAGTTCGCGCCCGTCACCGACATGCACATCGGCATCGTCTCGTCGTCGCTCGGAAGCTTCGGCGGCGATGTCTGTCCCGATAAGAATCCGCGCCAGAACGATCACGGGCACCTGGTGAACATCGGCATGGGGGGCACACCGGTGCCGGAGGCCTCGCCCTCGAACTTCCTCGCCTGGTATCCGCAGAACGACGAGAACAGCGACAAGGTTCGGCATCCCGATCCCCCCGTCACGCCGTTCGGCGACACGACGACGCTCTCGGCAGCGTTCGGCAAGCTCGTTACGGGCATCGGTCAGAACGGCTGCGGTCTCGAGGCCCAGATGGAGAGCTGGTACCACTTCCTCATCCAGCCCGATCCGTGGGTGAAGATCACCGTCGACGGCAACAACAAGGCCGACCTCGGCGGGCCCGCCGATATCGACGTCGACCTGCTTGCGCAGCGCGCCGACTTCCTACGTCCCGACTCGCTCGTCGCCGTCATTCTCCTCACCGACGAGGACGACTCGTCCGTCGACCCTCTCTCGGTCGGCGGCCAGGGCTGGGCCTTCATGTCGAACCAGTTCCCGGGCTCGCCCGTCTTCCGAAGCGACGGCCTGAGCACGACGGCGCCGCGCGGCACCAGCGCGTGCGACAAGGACCCGGGCTCGCCGGACTGTACGTCCTGCGGCTTCGCCGCGACGTGCAACGCGTCCGACCCCGCGTGCGCCAAGATCAAGAACGACCCGAACTGTCTCGAGCCGGGCACTGCTGGGGATCCGAAGACGGCAGGCTACTACGCGCCGGCGGCCGATCAGCTCAACTCGCGCTTCAGCCAGCAGCTCATGAAGCGCAACTACGGCATCGATCCCCAGTACCCGATCTCGCGTTACACCGACGGTCTCAGCAAGACGAAGGTCCCCGACCGCACCACCGAGCACCTCATCAAGGTGAACGGCACGAACCGTGACATCGGCGGTTATCTCGGCACCGGCAAGTGCACGAACCCGCTCTTCGCGGCGAAGCTCCCGCACGGAGCCGGCGAGGACTTCTGCAACCTGCCCCGCGGCACGCGCACGCCCGACCTGGTCTTCTTCGCCGTCGTCGGCGGCGTTCCGAACAACCTGCTGCACTTCGATCCGGCCGATCCGGAGAAGAGCCGCATCACGAGCGACGACTGGGTCAAAATTCTCGGTCAGGAGCCCGGCCGCTACAACTACACCGGCCTCGACCCGCACATGGTCGAGTCGAAGGGACCGCGCATGGGCCTCCCGGCGCCGAGCCAGACGCGCGGCGACAACGGCTCGGACCCCGTCCACGGCCGCGAGTGGGACACGGGCGGTAACGACTTGCAGTATGCATGCACCTTCGAGCTCCCGGACGTCCGCACCTGCACCGCGCAGGACACGTCGTGCGACTGCGCCGATACGAAGAACCCGCCGCTCTGCGGCGCGACCTCCGGACAGCAGCGTCGCGCGAAGGCGTACCCCACGGTCCGCGAGTTCATGGCGGTCCGTGCGCTCGGCGACCAGGGCGTCATCGCGTCGCTCTGTCCGATCACGCTCAAGGGCGACAAGCAGAACCCGAGCTACGGCTACAACCCGGCCGTCAAGGCCATCGTCGACCGCCTCAAGAACGCGCTCACGACGCAGTGTCTGCCGCAGAAGCTGACGCGTGACACGTCGACCAACGAGGTGCCTTGCCTCGTCCTAGCGCAGCTCGGTGAGGTCACCGACTCGTGCGACGCGCAGGGCCTGAAGAAGCCCGACCCGGCGATCCTCGAGAAGTTCCTCGAGCAGCAGAAGGTCGAGTCCGGCGACGTGAAGGACGGCGGCACCGACCTCTCGAAGCTCCCGGTGTGCCAGCTTCCGCAGCTCGTCGTCGCGGCGGGTCAGACCTGCAAGGACGATCAAGGCAAGGGCTGGTGCTACGTCGAGAACGGAAGCGGCGCGAGCCCCGCGGGTCGTTGCCCGCAGGCTCTCATCTTCTCCGCCGCGACGGGCGCGCTCGCAGGCGCGAAGTTCAGCCTGCAGTGCATCCAGCAGTTCAACCCGGGCCAGGCGGCGGGCGACACGACCGGCCAGCCGTAAGGCGACACCGGATACCGAGATCGAGGCCCGCTCCGTTCACTCGGATGCGGGCCTCGTCTTTGTCTGCGGTACGCTCTCGGCGCGGACGCGACCATGGCAGGCCCGAAGAAGAACATCCTGATCATCGAGGACGAGCCCCACATCGTGATGGGCCTTCGCGATGCGCTCGAGTTCGAGGGCTTCGCGGTAACGTCGGCGGGGAAGGGGAAGGACGGGATCCAGCTCGCGCGCGCGGAGAACCCCGACGCGGTGATCCTGGATCTGATGCTGCCGGACGTGAACGGCTACGCGGTGTGCGAGGAGCTGCGTCGCATCTCGCCGTTCATGCCGATCATCATGCTGACGGCGCGCTCGCAGGAGACCGACAAGATCCGCGGCCTCGACTCGGGCGCGGACGACTACGTGACGAAGCCGTTCAGCGTGAACGAGCTCATCGCGCGCATGCGCGCCATCTTCCGCCGCGTGTCGCGCCCGGGCGCGGCGCCGGAGGTGGTGGAGATCGGCGAAGCGAAGGTGAACTTCTCCGCGCACACGATGAAGGTCGCGGGCGTGGAGCACGCGCTGTCGTTCTACGAGGTCGAGCTGCTTCGCCTGCTGACGGAGCGCATCGGCCAACCGGTGAGCCGCGACGAGATCCTGCAGAAGATCTGGGGGCTCGAGGCGGCGCCGACGAACCGCACCGTCGACAACTTCATCGTGAAGCTGCGGAAGAAGATCGAGAAGAGCCCGGACAAGCCGGTGCACATCCTCACGGTGTATGGGTACGGCTACAAGCTGGCGGCGCCGGAAGCGGAGAGCTGATGTTCGCTTGTCCGTGCGACCAAGCGGCGATCAGTGCCACGGCTCGCAGAACG
>JAXDMI010001022.1:0-5971 GCA_034666145.1 Myxococcales bacterium
GTCCTGCGTCGTGCCATCCGCCGCGTGCGGCCTGACCGGTTCCTGCGCAGCCGGTTGCGCCGTGCGGCATCCGAAGAGCGCCGCGGCGGCGAGGACGAGGCGGGCTCGCGAGGTCGGCGTGCGCATCGCTGACGATGGTAATCCCGCGCCGCCGCCGCTATCGAGGGAATCATGATCGCAGGCAAGGTCGTCGTCATCACGGGTGCGAGCAGCGGGATCGGCCAGGCCACGGCGCTCTTGCTGGCGGAGCGCGGCGCGAAGGTCGTGCTCGGCGCGCGAAGGACGGAGCGCCTCGAGGCGCTGGCGGCGCGTATCACCGCTGCGGGCGGCGAGGCGGCGTACGCACGTACCGACGTGAAGCGGCGTGAGGACGTCGCGACGCTCGTGAAGACGGCATGCGAGCGCTTCGGGAAGATCGACGTCCTCGTCAACAACGCCGGTATCGGGCTGATCTCGCCGCTCGACGAGCTGCGCGTCGAGGACTGGGAAGAGATGATCGACGTGAACATCAAAGGAGTGCTCTACGGTATTGCCGCGGCATTACCCATCTTCCGCAAGCAGGGATTCGGCCACTTCGTGAATACGATATCGACGGCGGGACTACGTATCGTTCCCCTGCAATCGGTCTACGCCGGCACGAAGAACGCGGTCCGGGCCATCTCCGAGGGCCTGCGCCAGGAAGCCGGCGACAAGCTGCGCGTCACCACCATCTCACCGGGCTTCGTGCACACCGATTTCGCGGATGCGATGACCAATCCCGAGGTGAAGGCGCAGACCCTCGCCGCGCGCGACAAGATCGCGATCCCGCCGGAGGCGATCGCCCGTGCCATCGCGTTCGCGATCGAGCAGCCGGCCGACGTCGACGTCGGCGAGATCGTCGTGCGACCGACCGCGCAGAGCTGACGGCCGCGGCCGAGGGCGCTCAGCCCGCGATGCCGTGCGCGCCGAGGAACGCCTTCATCTCGGGCCATTCCGCGCCGAGATACGCGAGCTCACCCGGCGCGACCGGCTCGACGCGCACGAGGCGCTCGGCGACGGTGTTGGACGCACGGATCCCGCCCTGCGCCTCTGCGAAGGCGCGTATCACCTCGACGACACGCATCGAGTCCGCGGTGAGCGCATAACGAAGCTCGTTCCACCGCGCATCGAGCAGAGCGACGGCGCCCGTCGGGTCGCCGCGACGACACGCGATCGCCGCCTCTGCGAGACAGAGGTGCGCCGCGTGCCCGAAACGGTCTTCCTGGTTCTTGGCGATGCGGCGGCGGGCGTCGCCGGCCCAGCGCTCGGCGGTGACGAGGTCGCCGCGCAACGCGTAGGTCAGCGCGGAGAGGTTCGCGATGCGTATCCGCACGGCAGAGCCGAACAGCAACGTTCGCGAGCGCTCGATCTCGGCGCACGCGGCGATGGCGCCGTCGAAACGGCCCGCGCGGAGCTCGGCTTCGGCCACGTTGATCACGACGGCCAAGCGATAAGGTGGCTGCTTCGCGAAGCGAGGGAGCGTCTCCTGGAATCTCGCGCTCGCCTCCGCGAACCGATGGTGTGCCATCGCGAGACGCCCTGGCTCCTGCGAGACCGCGAACGCGAGGTTCTGCCGATACGCGCGCAAGAAGAGGAAACCGAAGAGGACCACCACCACCATGGGAGAGATCATCGCGACGGACTCGTTCCAGAACGAGGAAGAAGGCGGCGGGCATTCCTCTGCCGCGACGACCTGGGTGCGCTGCGCGCGATTCGTGTTGCGGCCCGCATCCGTCCGCTCCGCCGGCGTGAGGACCTGCCAGATCGCGAGGAACATCACGATGAGGAGCACCCACAAGAACAGCGCTTTGCGGGCGTTCTTCTTGGGAGCGGCAACGGCGGCTTCGGGCTCGGGAAGAAACGGCTGGTTCATGCGAAAGGCCTCGGTCCTCGGTCCTCGTTCCTCGGTTCCGGCCTTCCGCTCTAGCGTGCGGCCGGCCGGAATTGCTTTCGCATCTTCTTCAAGAACGTCTGCGTGCACAAGCCGTGCGCGGCCTCGTGCTCGATGATCTCGCGCGTCATCTTGGTCTTGGTGTCGGCGCTGAGGCTGGCGCAGTCGCGGATCTCGTTGGCGAGCTGCATGCCGGTGGGCGTCGTCGGCCACGTCTCCTTCTCGATGGCGCCCGGCTGTCTGCCGGTATTGTGATGCGAAGGCTTCGTCTTGGTGACGTCGTGGAAGCCCATGTCCCTGGCGCGCTTGCCGCTCCCGTGACAGCTCGGGCACTTGGCGACGTTGCCGAAGGAGTTGTCGATGCGACCGTCGCCGCCGCACACGCGACAGGTCTCGGGGCCTTGCGCAGCGCCTTCGCCCGACTGCAGAGGATCAATCATGGCTAGACCGTAGCGCAGGAGCGGCCGCGACGTCGTTGCGTCTCGTGTACACGGTGAAGTGCCACCCATGATCTGCGGACCGCCCAGCACGTGGGCCGTCTGCGGGTACACGCCGTGGTCGACCCGAAGACGCTCGAGGTCGTCGGTCACATCGAGGCCCGGCAACCCCGACGGCGTCATCTGGGCCATGCGACCCTGACACGGCCGTCGTCATCTCGCGGTCATACGGCGGAAGCTCGAGCGCCCCGCAAACGAGGCCCGCGAAAATCGCTCTCCCCCGCCCACGGCGCTCCTAAGCTGAGAACGTGCCGCTTCTTCCCGAAGACGACCGTCTGCTCGCGCTCCACGGTTACGACATCCTCGACACGCCCCCCGAGCCGGCGTTCGACGATCTCGCGGCGCTCGCACGCACCCTCTGCGACGTGCCCATCGCCCTGGTGTCGCTGATCGACCGCGATCGCCAGTGGTTCAAGTCGTGCTTCGGGCTCGACATCAAGGAGACGCCGCGCGCCGTCGCGTTCTGTGCGCACGCCATCCAGAGCGTCGACCCGTTCCTCGTTCCGGATGCGGGCAATGATCCGCGCTTCGCGAAGAACCCGCTCGTCGTCGGGCCACCTTCCATCCGCTTCTACGGAGGCTTTCCGCTCGTCGACGAGGCCGGCGCCGCCCTCGGCACGCTGTGCGTCATCGACGTGCGGCCGCGCGAGCTCGATCGCACGCAGCTCGAAGCGATGCGCGTGTTGGCCAAGCAGGTGGTGTCGCAGCTGCGCATCCGGCGCCTCCTCCGCGACGCCGAGCGCGCGCATCGTCGCGCCAGCTTCGTCGCCGAGGCCAGCAAGCTGCTCGGGTCGTCACGAGACATCGACGGCACCTTGCAAGCGGTCGCCGCGCTCGCGGTGCCCGCCTTCGCCGACGTGTGCTCCGTCATGCTGTGCGGCCCGAGCGGGACCCTGTACCGCGTCGGCGAGGCCGCGCTCGACGAGCCGAGCGTCGAGGAGATGCGCAGCCTGCGCGAAGTGGAGAGCTCCGACGCGCAGCTCGCGATGCGCGCCGCCCTCGAGGCCCGCCGTCCCCTCCTCTTCCGCAACTATCGCGCATGGCTCGCCGAGCGGCTCCCCGACGGGCATCCGTATCGTGCGGTCATGGATCGGCTCGACGTCACCACCACCATGACCGCACCCATGATGATCGACGGCCAGGTGCTCGGGGTGCTGAGCGTCGCGGTGATGCGAGCGACCGCGCGCTCCTACGACGACAAGGACCTCATCACCCTCCATGAGCTCGCTCAGCGCGCCTCGCTCGCGCTCGAGAACTCGCGGCTCTTCTCCGAGGTGCGCCGCGCCGACGAGGCCAAGGACACGCTGCTCGCCGCCGTCTCGCACGACCTCCGCACGCCGCTCTCGGCCATCCGCGGCTGGACGTACCTGCTGCGGCAGCGGCCCGACGACACCGCCCTGCGCGCGCGTGGCCTCGACGTCATCGACCGCAGCGTGCGCACGCAGATGCGCCTCGTCGAAGACCTCGTCGACGCGAGCCGAATCGCCGCGGGCAAGCTCCACTTGAACCGCGAGCGCATCGATCTCGGCGCTGTCGTGGAGGAGTGTCTCGACGTGGTTCGCGAGACGGTCGAGGTGAAGGACCTCACGCTGAAGGTGGCGATCGCGCCGGGCCTCCGCCCCGTCCTCGGCGACGCCGACCGGCTCTCGCAGGTGGTCTGGAACCTCGTCAGCAATGCCGCCAAGTTCTCGAGCAAGAAGAGCGAGGTGGAGATCGCGCTGCGCGCCGACGGAGACGTCGCCGAGCTCACCGTGCGCGATCGCGGACGCGGGATCGACCCGAGCTTCCTTCCACACGTGTTCGAGCGCTTTCGTCAGGACGACGGCGGCGTGGGGCGGCGGATGGGCGGTCTCGGTCTCGGCCTCGCCATCGTGAAGCACATCGTCGAGGCCCACGACGGCAGCATCACCGTGACGAGCGACGGCGAAGGCAAAGGCGCGGCGTTCAGCGTGAGGCTGCCATTCGCGGCATGACTGCGAACCGTAAAGACGCCCAGAAGTTCATCGCGCAGAACCGCGCCGCCACGTTCCACTACGTCATCACGGAGCGCTACGAGGCGGGCATCGTGCTGCGCGGGAGCGAGGTGAAGTCGCTCCGCGACGGCGGCGCCCACCTCACCGAGGCCTACGCCACCATCGACCACGGCGAGGTCTGGCTCCGACAGATGCACATTGCAAGCTTCTTCGCGGCGCGTGCGTTCCCGCACGTGGAGCGCGGCGATCGCAAGCTGCTGCTCCACGCCAAGGAGATCCGGCACCTCGAGCGCGCGGTGCTCCGCGAGGGCTACACGCTGATCCCGCTGAACCTCTATTTCAAAGAGGGACGCGTGAAGGTGACGCTCGGCCTCGGTCGCGGAAAGAAGGCGCACGACAAGCGTGCCACCATCGCGGCGCGGACCGAGACGCGTGAGGCGCTCGAGCTGATCCGCGCCCGCCGACGACAGCTCCCTCGCTGAGCCGCTCCGCTGTCGTGGGCTTCGCTACTGGCAAGTGCCGTCGGTGAGCTGCGGGCACGCCGTGCACCGCGGATCGGTCGGCGCGGCGACCGGCGGCCACGTTGCCGGCGCGTTCGCATCGCACACGTACCACTTGCCGTCGGCAGCGTGCTTCACGCAGGTCCCCGGAGGCACGTTCACGCCGAGCGTCGCGCTCGCGCAGGTGACGTCCGGCACCGGAGCCGCGGCATCCGCCGGATCGGCCGGGTTCGGATCGGCCGGAGGCGGAGGGGGCGGAGGCGGAGGCGGACCGTCGGCCGACGCGCCCTTGTCGCACGTACCGCTGCAGTGACCGAACGCATGGATGATCCCGATGTGCACGTGCGTCGCGCTGTTGTCGTCGAAGTACGCCTTGTGCGTGATCGACGAGCGGTACGATTTGTACGCGCCTCCCAGGCCGATCTCGACGACGTACGGATCTTGATTGAGCAGCTGGATCAGCGCGCGCGCATTGCCGCCGTCCTTCGCATACATGTCGATCGAGTGACCGCCGGCGTGCGCAGCCTGGCCGTCGTTGTGATGGTCGGTGCGGATCGCCGAGATGTAGAACGGCGGCGCGTGCTGATCGACGAGCCATCCGATGGCGGCGACGAGACGCGCGTCGGTGAGACCCGCGTTGAGGAGATCCTTCGGCGCGTGCGCGCTGCTCTTCACCTCGTCGTAGACGATCTGGCGGTCGTACGAGCGGAGCGCGTCCTCGGACGACGCCGCGGGATCCTCGCTGCTCCCTGCGCACGCGACGAGGATGGAGCCGATCACGAGCGAGAGACCGAGCAAGCGCTTCATGCGCACCTGAGCAGCAATGGTCGTACCTTGGGCGCAGACCACGAAAGGCCGACGATCCGGGGGCGATCTGGTTCCCCGCTACGCCACGTCGTGGCTCTCCGTCTGATCACGCGATCTCGAGCCGGAAGCGCACGTTGCGCTTCTTCGCGACGACCAGCACGTCCTGCAGCGCATCGAGGTCGTCGATCACCGCCTCCACGGTGGGGATGAGCTCGCGCGCGCCGGGGTCCTCGAGCGCCGCCAGCAAGCCCTCGACACAGCGCAGGCCGTCGGTCGGCGAGAACC
>JAXDMI010001023.1:0-3694 GCA_034666145.1 Myxococcales bacterium
CGCGGCGACAGACACCGACTAGCGGCCGACGAGCGTTCGTCGCTAGCTGGCGGCGGCGTAGGAGCGTTTGCGGCTCCGCTTCCGGTCGTCCTCCTCGTAACGCTGGCGAACGGCGAAATCGGCGGTGTACTGGACGCGTCCTCGGATGACGACCGTGTAGTGGTACGGCTGGAGGTCGTCGGCGCGCCAAGGGTGAACGAAGGGCGCGTCGTCGCCGTAGATGCGTCGCATGGAGTTGAGGTGCTTCTGGAGCGCGCGTAGTCGAACGACGGCTCGCTCCGGCTCGAAGGCAACCCCGCGCCGCGCCATGCGTTCGGGCATCCCCTTCAGGGTGATGAGCGCCACCATTGCCTGGTCGACCTGGTTCCAACCGTAGGGCGTCAACGCGACGAGGAGGTTGCGAGCGTCCACCTTCGACTCGGTGCGCTCGACGAACCCGAGCTTCTCGAGCGAGATGAGCATGCGACTCACGGTGGCCGCCGACACCCCGAGCAACGCGCGAATCTTCGCCTGCGCCACGGGGTGTGGGTGGTGCTCGTCGACGATGCGCAACAAATCGAACCGCGCGGGCGTGAGCTCGAACCTCTTCACGAGCCTCTTGCTGATCTCGACAACGCGCAAGTGCACGCGCTTCACGGAAAAGAACATCGTATGCATGCGTCTCCCTCCCAAGCCCCGCGCGCGCGCGTGTCCACCGAGCGCCCCGCGCCCAGCCCACCGCGTGCATCCCCCGCCCAACGCCTCCCCAAGCAAACGCAGTGCCAAAAATCCCCCCGACCGCCCTCCACCCACCGCCCCCCATTCGCCGGACAATGAGCACGCTTATTGTTAGCCGGACGGGGATAGGCGGGAGGGGAGGGGTGGCCGCGGACAAATTTGGGGTGGCCCAGGACAGGTGGAGACGAGGTGGCGGCGGCGCTCGCTCGTTGGACGCGCGGCTCGGCGCGTGGCGCTCGCGCGGCGCGCGGTCGCTACGTTGCCGAGCGCAGCGCGCTGAGAAGCGAGAGCGAGCTCAGCGGGGCGTTTGCAGAGGTGGCCGGCCCTTCGAGCGCTTTCCAGGCGAGGCGACGCGCGCGCCACGCTGGCACGGCGGATCGGCGTTTGTGCTAAAAATAGCGGCATGAGTGACGCGAACGCACCGGGCGCATCGGGCGCACCGAACGCCCCGGCGGCATCGACGGAGGCCAAAGGGCTGCCGCCCATCGACGTCAACGAGTACGGCGGCAAGAAGGACGGCGTGAAGCAGGCGATGAACCGTCGCCTCTTCATGCAGCTCCTCGTCTTCCGCGTTCCGAAGGGGACCGCACCCGACGCCGTCGGCACCGAGCTGCTCGGCATCCTGAAGGCGCGGAGGATTCCCGGCGTCGTCTACGCCGACACCATGGATCCGCGCAGCCTCGCGGTGCTCTCGTGGAGCGAAGACCCCACGCACTTCGTCCGCAACATCCGCCCGCTCTTCAGCGAGGCGCCGCTCGCGAACGTCGACCTTCGCGACGACTTCGCGATGCTCGGTCGCTCCTACAGCACCGGGCACGAGCCCGAGCTCGCATGGACGCTCCTCGAGCGCCCCATCGCGAACGTCATGAACGAGGTCACGCGCTGGCACGTCTGGTATCCGCTCCGTCGGAAGGGCGCGTTCGCCAAGCTCGAGCCGATCGAGCAGAGCCACACGCTCCGCGAACATGCCGCCCTCGGCATCGCCTACGGACAGCAGGAGCTCGCCACCGACGTGCGCCTCGCGTGTCACGGCATCGACGCCGGCGACAACGAGTTCGTGATCGGTCTCATGGGCAAGGACCTCCATCCGCTTTCGCACCTCGTGCAGGCCATGCGCAAGACGCGGCAGACGAGCGAATTCATCGAGAAAATGGGTCCGTTCTTCGTCGGCTACGTGCTCGGTTCCAGCAATCCGTCAAGCACGCGGACGTGACCGCGCGATGGGCGCCGGAAAGAGGAAGCCCGAACCGAAGGTCGCGCCGCCGCGACCCGACGTCGTGCCGGACGCTGCGCGCTGGGACGCGCACGAAGAAACGTGGAGCGACGGCGAGCGCACGCCCGAAGGCAAACGCACCGGCGCATGGACCTTCTACTTCGCCGACGGCGCCGTCGCCGGCCACGCCACGTACGTGAACGGCGTCCGCGAAGGCATCGTGGAATGGCTTCACGCGAACAAGAGCGGCGATCTCCGCGAGCGCATCACGTACGTCGCCGGCAAGATCCACGGCACGCGCGTCTGGCAGCGATCGCGCAAGGGCAAGACCCCCGGCTTCGAGTGGTTCGACAAGCTCGGCGACGACACCTGGCGCTACGAGGTCGCCGTCATCAACGGCACCACACAGCCTCGTCACTTCACCTGCTACGGCAAGGCCGGCATGGAGGAGCAAGTGCCCAAGGCGCCCGACGGTCGCTCCATCGATCTCGGCGCCCACATGGACAAGCTCCAGCCGCAGACGGTGCTGATGCTCGTCGAGGAGAGCTTCATCGACGGTGACGACGAAGAGGTCCACGCCGGCTCGCTCGCGCGCATCGGACGCGGCGCGAAGACGGCGCGCGGTCGCTGGATCTACCTGGGCCGCGTGCCCGAGGCCGAGGACGTCTACCACCTGCGCTTCGTCAGCGACGACGCGCACGAGGCCGACGGTACGCCGCGATCGGAAGAGCACTTCATCGACGGCGCCGAGCTCTCGCGCGCGTTCACGCTCTCCGCCGACTATCTCGTCACGGCGCGGCCCGTGTTCGACACGCCGCGCAATCGCGCCGCTGACCGGGAGGCGATCTGACGATGGCGCTCTGGAGCGGCTGGCTCGCGGCCATGGCCATCGTGATCGCGGCGTCGATTCCCCTCGGCACGCGGCTGCGTCTCGGCAAGCGCGCGGCGCCGTCGTCGAAGCCAATCCGCATCCACGTACTGATCGGGCTCGTCACGTCAGGCTTCGCGTTCCTGCACACCATCCTCGTGATCCCGGCGCTCGGGTCGCCGGCTGCGACGGGCGCCGGCCCGCTCGCCATCGTGCCCGCAGCGCTCGCGTTCATGCTGCTCGTCGCGCATGCCGGTCTCGGCCTCCAGCTCCGCGACGAAAAGCTCAAGACCCGCGCAAAGACGCGACGCTCACACGCGATGACCGCCGTCGCCATCGCCATCGCAGTCGGCTTACACATCGTGACACTGGAGCAGGCGCGTCGCTGACGTTGCGCGCGGCGCGCGCGTGTATTCTCCATGCATGGGGAAGCTGCACGCATCGCTCTCTTCGCTCTGGGCGCTCCCGATCGCCGGCTTCGTGATGATGGGCGCCGGCGCATTCGTCGCGTGCGGCGGCGGCGGCAGCGACTCCGCGGCGGGCGGCACCGGCACGAGCTCCGGCGATCCGGGATCGTCCGGCGGCAACGGAGGAACCGATGGCGGCATGGTGCTCGAGGACGGCGCCGTCGCCGAGACGCCGGCATGCAAGAGCGAGAACGGCACCGCGGCCGTGCAGATGCCGACGTTCGTCCGCAACGTCAAGACCGGCGAAACGGGATGGTTCGCATCTCCGGCCGTCGTCGACCTCGACAAGAACGGCACGATGGAGATCGTCGCTGCGCTCTACAGCACGTTCGTCTTCGATGCGCAGGGCAAGCCGCTCGGGGCGAAGGGGACGGCGACGATGGGACGCGTGTACGCGCCGCACGTCGTCGCCGATCTCGACGGCGACGG
>JAXDMI010001024.1:0-5033 GCA_034666145.1 Myxococcales bacterium
CGGCGCTTGCGCGTGCAGCCGTGACCCACGAGACGCTTCGCACGGCGGTGCAACGGCATCTTCCCGAGCTCTCCATCTCTGGCGAGGTCGTGCGATGAACCTCGACCTCAAGTACCTCGGTCACAGCGGGCTCCGCCCCATGGGCGACGGCCAGGCGTTGCAGTTCGCGCCGAACCTCGCGCGTCCCGCGGTGTTCTTCGACGGCGAGCTCCGCGAGCCGCTCCGGTTCCGCGAGGCGATGAGCGCGCTGCACGACGTCGTGATCGGCGATCTCAAGAGGAAGAAGAAGGACCGCTCGCAGTGGATGGCCTGGAAGGCCGAGCGCGCCAAAGAAGAAGGCGATCTCCGCGCCCAGCTGCTCGATCGCGCTCGCATCGAGCAAGCGCGAACCATCACGAACGAGCCACTGCCGCCCACGCTCGACAAAGACTTTCGCGCACAGCACCGCCTCTACTGGAACGCGCGCGTGCGCTGGGCACACGAGCTCGCAAGCAACGATCCTGCGATGTTCCGCGCGCTCGTGCCGTGCGATCCCGTCGTCACGGTCGCGCCCGATGTCGTCTTCTTCGAGTGCTTCGCGAAGGACGAGTCGGCGTACGGCTGCTTGACCGTCGAGCGCGATGCCTTCGGTGAAGGTGGGCGCACGCAGCGCGGCGGCCTGGGCACGACCAACGTCGATTACTCGCTCGCGCTCTACGACCACTTCCAGACGCTTCGCACCTACCGCGCCACGCGCTTGCTCGTCGACCCGACCGGCTTCGAGGTCGCGACCGACAAACGACCGAGCTACCGCGAAGAGAAGATCGATCTGCCGCCTTCGTGGCTGCGCGGCTTCGGCCAGCTCCAGGCCGCGATGGCGTTGCCGTCGAGCCGCGTCGAGCTGTCGGTCGACGTCGTCTACTCGATCCTCGCGTATCTGAAGCGCCATCGCGAGAAGGAAGGCCCGCGCTCGCTGCGCCTGTCGCTGTTCCCCGGCACGCGTCCCAAGGTGACGATCGATCCCTGGGGCGTCGAGCTCGTTTCGCGCGGAGCTCCGTACGAGGGCACGGCGCACGGCGAGATCAAGCTCTGGGGACGACGCCGGCTCATGTCACTCGCGCGGCTCTTGCCGCTCGCGGAGAAGGTCGACGTGCTCGTCTTCGGCACCGGCATGCCGAGCATCTGGACCGTGCACATGCGCGAGATGCGCTTCGTGCTCGGTCTCTCCGGCTGGACGGCGAACGACTGGACGCGCGGCTCGAACCTCGACACGTTCTTCGCCGGCTTCGAGGCTCCGCCGGGCGCCGCCGATTCGCTCGCGCGCTTCCTCGAGGTCGCGAGGTCGGCAAAGATCGAGGAGCTCGAGCGCCAGCTCGCGCTGCCACGCCGCCAGACGCTCGCCGCGCTCCACGAGCTCGCGAAGCGCGGGCAGCTCGTCTACGACTACTCCGCGAGCCTGTATCGGTGGCGGCCGCTGATGCCGGTGGCGCTCTCCGAGACGTTGGTCGGCCCGGAAAATCCCGAGCTCGCGAGCGCGAAGCAAATGGTGACCGACCGCGCGGTGAAGATCCTGCGCAACGAGCCGCTCGACGGCGGCCGCCGGATGTACGCCGCCACCGCGGGCGGCACTGCGTGCGAAGGGATCGTCGATCTCGACGGCGCCTTCCGCAACGCGAAGTGCAGCTGTTCCTACTTCTTCACGAACCGCCTGCGCCAGGGTCCGTGTCGCCATCTCCTCGCGCTGCGCATGACGGCGATGCCGTCGATCATCGCGGCGCCAGCTCCCGCCGCCGTGGTCACGTCGGGCCCGCAGGCCGGAATGCTCACGCACCTGCCGGAGGCCGTCGTCATCGCGATGCGAACCGAAGCCGAACGCCGTGGCGTGACGCTCCACGCGATCGCCGATCAGGCCTGGCGCATCGCGCGCGCCAACATCGTGCAGGCAGCGAGCATCGATGCGCTGCTCGGCGCCGCGCCGAACGTCACCGCCTATCGCGGCGGACAGAAGGTCGCGCAGCTCCTTTCGCTCTCCGCCGACGTCGAGGCGGAGATCCAACGCGAAGCCGCGCGCCTCGACGTCACCGTCTCACGCATCGTCGAGGCGACCTGGATCGTCGCTCACGACGTCATGCACCTCACGTCATCTCTTCTCCGCTGATCCTCTCCATGCTTATCTTCGTTTCCGTCCAACCCTGTAAGGAGGCTCGAGGGCACGAGACCATCATGCTGCGGCGTTCCGCCGTGGCGGCTGTTGCTCCCTCATGCTTCCCCACGCCCGATTTGCTTTTGGGCTCGTCGCCTGCCGACCCGCTCCACCAGAGCGATAGATATCTGTATCAATGTCGGCAGGCGCGAGCCCTTGGTGATCGGACGCGGTCCTACGTACGAAGTCGAGCTCTCGGGCTTCCTTCCAGGGTTGGACGGCAATGAGCTTCTGGAAGAAGGTCAAAGGCTTCTTCGGAGGCGACGGTGGTGGCGAGGAGCCTCCCGCCGGATCGGGTGGGGGAGAGCTCCCGGGTCATGACCCGGCGCTCGTCGACGAGGTGGTCATCGCGCTACGCGCACGATGCCTCGCGAAGACGCCCTTCGAGGCGGTCGACGTCGCCGATGAGGTGACCATCAACGTGCCCAACCGCAGCGTCGCGCAGATCCGCGCGGCCTGCGCCGTCGTCGAGGCGCTCCACGACGCGGGATGGTTCTCGACGATCGACTACACGCGCACGCGGTCGATCTATCACCACGTCGCGTCGCCGCCGGCCGCGTACGTGCCGCCGCGCGGAGCCTCTTCGTTCCCGCCGCCCGGCGCGCGGCAACCGGTGCCGCCGCCCGTGGCCCAGCCGGCGCCGCCGCGTGCAGCAACGAGTAGCTCGTCGAGTAGCTCGTCGGCGCCCGCCGTCGATCCGCTCGCGGCCGGGGCGATCCTCGGACTCTCGCCAGCCGAGCTCCGCAAGCGTGCGCTCACCATCCGGCCCTACGAGACGGCGTGGATCGGCCGTGTCGATACGATTCCTCCGCAGAGCGACGAGCGCACGGCGATCATCGATCGAGGCCTGATTCTCCGCGGAATGCTCACGCCCGAGCAGATCACCGAGATCCATCGCGTCGGTGACATCTGGCTCCGCCATCACCACGCGGCGAAGCTCGCCGAGATCGCCGCGCAGGCGAGCGCGGACGTCTACCTCCAGCAGCAGCGCGCCGAGAAGGCCGCGCTGAAGGCGGAAAAGAAGCGACTCACGGCCGAGAAGAAGGCGGCTCGCGTCGCCCTCGTCGCGAAGCGGCGCGCGGAGGACATCATCTACCTCGGGCGCGGGGTCTCCGGCGGCCTCGCGGATCGACGCTCTCTCGTCGAGGAGCTCGCGCGTCGAGAGCTGCCCATGCTCGGGTCGCCGGCCGACGTCGCCCGCGCGCTCGGTCTCACCGTCACACGGCTGCGCTGGCTCGCGTTCCACGCCGAGGCGCCGACGCGCACGCACTACGTGTACTTCGAGATCCCGAAGCGCACCGGCGGCACGCGGCTCCTCTCTGCGCCCCATGACGACCTCAAGAAGGCGCAACATTGGATCCTCGAGAACATCCTCGCGAAGCTGTCCGTCACCGATGCCGCGCACGGCTTCGTGCCGGGGCGCTCGGTCGTGAGCAACGCCGCGCCGCACTTGGGCCGCGACGTGATCGTGAACTGTGACCTGAAGGACTTCTTCCCCAGCATCAGCGTGGGACGGGTGCGTGGGGTCTTCGAGACCATCGGCTACTCCCCAGCGGTCGCCACCGTCCTGGCGCTCCTCTGCACGGAGGCACCGCGCACGCGCGTCACGCACGACGGCAACGTCTTCTGGGTTGCGGTCGGTCCGCGCGCGCTTCCGCAGGGCGCGCCGACGAGCCCTGCGCTCTCGAACCAGATCGCACGCAAGCTCGATCAGCGCTTCATCGGGCTCGGTCGCAAGATGGGCTGGGCCTATACGCGCTACGCCGATGACCTCACCTTCAGCGCCGGCCCCGGGCAGCGCGATAAGATCGGCTATCTCCTCGCGCGCATCCGTCACATCGCGCAGGACGAAGGCTTCGCGATGAACCCCAAGAAGTGCCGCGTACAACGGGCCGCGCGGCGCCAAGAGGTCACGGGCATCGTCGTGAACGACAAGCTCTCGCTGCCGCGCGACGATCTGCGACGCCTGCGCGCCATCGTGCATGGTGCACGCAAAACCGGCATTGCCGCGCAGAACCGCGATAGCCGAGAGGACTTCGAGGCGTGGCTGCGGGGAAAGATCGCGTACGTCTCGATGGTCGACGCCGCCAAGGGCGAACGGCTGCGCGTGGAGCTCGACGGCGCGCCGCCCTGAGGCGGTCGTCCCTTGCAGCAGGGCCGCCGCGAAGGCATAGCCCGCGGATGCGTCGCGCCCTCGCTGTCGTCTTCACCCTCGTTGCAGCTCCTCTCATCGTGCTCTCGTGCGGCGGCGAAGCTCCGCCCACGCAAGTGCCCGGCGGGCCGACGCCCATGCCGAGCGCGAGCGCGAGCGCCGAGAGCACGACCGCGAAGACCGAGGGGCCGGCGAAGTCGGGCATCGAGAAGTCGGCGCTCGATCCCAGCGTCTCGCCCTGCGACGACTTCTACCAATACGCGTGCGGCAACTGGATCAAGAACACGGAGATCCCCGGGGACGAGGCCACGTGGTATCGCAGCTTCAGCGTCATCCGCGATCGCAACGAGGACATCCTCAAGGGGATCCTCGACGCGAAGGCCAAGGGCGACGTCGGCGACGACAAGTACGGCAAGCAGCTCGGTGACTTCTATGCATCATGCATGGATGAGGACGCCATCGAGAAGAACGGCACGAAGCCGCTGGAGCCGTGGCTCAAGGCCATCGACGACGTGAAGGACCCGCCGTCCCTCACCAAGGCGCTCGGCAAGCTGCTGGGCGACGGCCTCGGGATGGTCTGGGACCTCTCCGCCGCGCAGGACTTCAACGACGCCACGCAGGTGGTCGGCATGATCTGGCAGGGCGGCCTCGGCATGCCCGAGCGCGAGTACTACCTCGACGACAAGACGCCGAAGATGG
>JAXDMI010001025.1:0-9227 GCA_034666145.1 Myxococcales bacterium
CCTTCGCGGCCTCCGCGACGATCCACGCCGAGGCCCACGGCGGAATGAGGCGGCCCTTCGCCTTCGCCGCGCTCATGAGATGGCCGAGGTCGCAGCCCTCGACGTACTCCATCGCGAGGATGTGGCCCTCGTCGCCCTCGTTCGAGAACTCGTAGACCTGGACGACGTTCGGATGGTTCAGGCGCGTGGCGAGCTGCGCCTCGTCGATGAACATCGATCGGAAGCGCCGCGACGTGGTGAACGCCGGGAGGATGCGCTTCACGACGACGACCTTGAAGGTGCCCTCGGCGCCGCGCTTCTTGGCGAGGAACACCTCGGCCATGCCTCCCGCCCCGAGGCGGCGGACGATCTCGAACTGCGCGATCTGACTCGGAATGCCGGCGGTGTGGATGACGCTCGACATGCCGACCGCCGGCAATCTTACATGGGCCGAGGCGGGACGCAGCGCGAACGCGGATGCGCAAGTTGGAACCTCGGCGCGATCTCGTGGAAAACCGCGAGCGCCTACACCGACCCCTCTCGCGTATTCGATACCGACGCGTGTAGACTCATAGGGCTGCGGCGATGCAAAATCCGCCCACTGGTCCCACTGCGCAGGGTTCGTTCGCGAAGACGCCCTTCCCTCATCTGCTCGTGTACGCGCTCGAACGGGCGTTATCGGGGACGTTCGAGCTGCACCTGCCTCAGCCCGACGGCAGCGCGCAGTCGGTCGCGACGATGCTCGTCATCCAGGGCGTTCCGGCGAAGCTCCGCACCACCGACGGAGTCCATTACCTCGGTGACGTGATGGCTGAGCTCGGGCTCGTGAGCCCCGAGGCCGTAAAGGCATCGCAGGAGCGCATGGCCGAGAGCCCGCGCCTCCAAGGTCAGATCCTGAAGGAGCTCGGCGCCGTCGACGACTCGCGGCTCGACGCGGGCGTGCGCGCGCAGCTCGACCGCAAGCTCGAGCATCTCTTCGGGCTGCCGTCGGAGACGGTGTTCTCGTATTACGACGGCGTCGATGCGCTCCAGCGCTACGGCGGACCGCCGACGCCGATCGATCCGCTGCCCGCACTGTGGCGCGGCGTGAGGCAAGCGCCCGCGTGGGAGCACGTCGACGCGACGCTTCGTCGGGTCGGCTCCTCGGCGGTGCGGATCGGCGCGAACGCGCAGCTCGATCGCTTCCAATTCACGCGCGTCGAGGGCGGTGCGCTCGATCTGCTGCGCCAGCGTCCGATGCGCGTGACCGACCTCGCGAACTCGAAGGTCATCGGACCGAGCGTCGCGCAGCTCCTCATCTACGTGCTCGTCATCACGAAGCAGGTCGAGCTCATCGAGACGCCGTCGATGCGCGCGCCCGCGGCCGCTCCCGCTGCGCAGGCGGCATCCGCAGCGTCACAGGCTCAGCAGGCACCCGCCGCGGTTCCGGTGGCCGCGCCATCGACCGGTCGCTTCGCCGCGCTCGGCAGCCAGCCCGGTGCCGCGAGCGCCGCGAGCGGACAGGCGTTCGCGCGCGTGCAGCTGCAGGCGAAGCCGATCCAGCGCGCACCGCTGATCGTCGAAGAGGCGCCGGTGGCGCGCAGCGCTTCCGACGGACGCATCGCGAGCCCGCTTCCGCAGGCGATTCCGCTTCCGAATCATGCGGGCGCGACGAACGCGGATCCTTCGTCGCCGTTTGCGTCTACGCAGGGCATCAACCCCACGATCCCGCTGGCGCCCCCTGCGCCTGTCATCACGGGCATGCCTCCGGTCGGTCCAGATGCGGACCCGACGGCGGGCATGAACATGTCGGTCGGCGGCCTCGGCCTCGACATCGGCGCGATGATCTCGACCACCATCCAGTCGTCGATGCCGCCGCCGATCAACACGCCCGATCCTGGTGCAGAGCAGGGCTTCATGCCGGCGCCGCCGCCATCCGGCAGCTTGCCTGCGGTGCCTCCGTCGTCGCCCAGCATGAACGTCCCGGCGGCTCCGCCGAGCCAGCCGCCCGGGCACCAGCAGAACCTGACCGCGGAGCAGAGCTCGCTCAAGCAGAAGATCATCGAGCGCGCGCATGCGATCTCGTCGCAGGACTACTTCCAGATGCTCGGCCTCGAGCGCGACGCCACCGCCGAGATGGTGCAGAAGGCCTTCTTCGGTCTCGCCAAGGTTTGGCACCCCGATCGTCTTCCGCCCGCGCTCGTCGACGTGAAGGACGCGTGCAGCAAGGTCTTCACGCACCTCACCGAGGCGCAGGCCACGCTGCTCGATCAAGAACGACGCACCGAGTACATGACGCTCCTGAAGGACGGCGGCGCAACGCCCGACGATCAGGCGAAGATCCAGGCGATCCTCGAGGCCGCGACCGAGTTCCAGAAGGCCGAGATCTTGATGAAGCGCAACGACATCGCGCAGGCCCACGAGCTCGCGCGAAAGGCGCACGCGCTCGATCCCGAGCAAGCCGATTACCTCGCGATGGTGACCTGGCTCGATGCGCAAAAGGCCGAGTGGATCGGTCGCGAGAAGACGCTCGAGAAGATCGCCGTCCTCGACAAGTGTATCAAGCTGAACGCGAACTCGGAGCGCGCGTACTTCTGGCGCGGCATGCTCTACAAGCGCATCGACGATACGTCGAAGGCGATGAAGGACTTCAAGAAGGCGGCGGAGCTCAACCCGCGCAACCTCGATGCGATGCGCGAGGTGCGCCTCCACAACATCCGTGGTGGTCAGTCGAAGCCGCCGCCGGGCAACAGCAGCAGCAGCAGCAACAACAGCGGACGCAACAGCCAGAAGCCCGCCAAGCCCGCCGCGCCGGAGACGCTGGGCGGCTTGTTCGGAAAGCTGTTCAAGAAGTAGCGAGTCAGGCCGGCGACGCGGCCTTCATCGGCGCGATGCTGGGGCGGGCCTCGTTCTCGACGAGGTAGCCGAAGCGCTCCTTGAACTGGGCGGGCGTCATGTTCGCGGCGGCGGCCATGTGCGCGAGCTCGACGCGATCCTCGAGGTCCTCCGCCTTGAGGCGGAGCATGTAGCTGCGCGCGATCTTGTAGCGGTCCGACGCGATGTCGACCATGCGCACACGCATGCGTCCCGTGACGGGATCCATGATCTGCGCGAACGGCACGGGCACGAAGCGACCGCGCTGGATGCTCACGAGCGCTTCGGTGCCGCCCTCGATGACGTGGCGCGCGGCGCAATAGCCGAGGTCGCGTGTGTACTCCATGTCGAACGGGATGGGATCGGCGCAGCGCACTTCGTAGCCGATGTTCTTCGTGGAGATGGTGGTCGAGATGCCGAGCTGCGCGAGCTGCTTCTTCACGGCGGCCTTCACGAGGTTGCCGAAGTCGATCTCGGCGATGCGGATGTGACCATGCGCGTCACGCTCGACGCCTTCGAGGCCTTCGATGTCGCTCGGGCGGATGTGCTCTACGAGGCCCTCGGCGAGGACGGCAACACCGTCGGTGCGCCCCTGCGAGAGGCGCTTGATGATCGCGCCCGCGAGGGTATCGACGATCTTCGAGAGCGCGACGGGATGCTCGAACTCCTCGGACACGAGCGTGAGCGTGGCGCCTGCCGCCTTGCCGATGCCGAGCGCGAGGTGCCCGGCCTTGCGGCCCATCGCGACGACGAAGTACCAGCGCGACGTGGTCTTCGCGTCGACCATGAGGTTCTTCACGATCTCGACGCCGATGTGGCGCGCGGTCTGGAACCCGAACGTGTAGACGTCCTGCGGAAGGTCGAGATCGTTGTCGATGGTCTTCGGCACGTGGACGACGCGCAGCGAGCCTTTCGATGCCTTCGCGAGCTGCGACGAGCTGAAGCAGGTGTCATCGCCGCCGATGGTGATGAGCATGCCGACGCCGAGTCGGTCCAGCGTGTCGAGGCACTTCGCGAGGAGCTCGGGGCTCTTGGTCGGGTTCGCGCGCGAGATGCCGAGCATGGACCCGCCGCGGAAGTGGATGCGGCTCGTATCGGCGATGGTCAGCGCGCTCACGCGCGACGTGTCACCTTCGATGAGCCACTTGAAGCCGTCCTGGACGCCGAGCACCTCGACGCCCGAGAGGTTGGCGCGGATGGTGGCAGCGCCGATGACGCTGTTGATGCCGGGGGCAGGACCGCCGCCGACGAGGATCGCGAGCTTCTCGTTCATCAAAGGACGGCTCCAGACTCTGCTTCCCAGGCTACAGTCGACATGGCTACTTCACTAGCAAAAGCGGTGCGGCATAGAAACCGTGACTCATCCGTGCGTTACGGTTTGGCTCACGGTGCCTCCGCCTTCCGCCCTTTCACCGGAGCCTCTAGCCTGTCGCCCGTGATCCCCGAGCTCCTGAAGACGACCTTGAAGCAGCGCATGCCCGGCGAGACGGCGAAGCCGTTCCTCGGCGCGATGAACTTCGGCAAGCGCACCACCGAGGCCGAATCGAAGGCCATCCTCGCCCGTGCGCTCGAGCTGGGGATCCTCCACATCGACACCGCCAATGCGTACGGCGAGGGCATCTCCGAGACCATCGTCGGCGACGCGCTGCGCGGCGGCGCACGCGACAAGGTGACCATCGCGACCAAGTGCGGATTCGGCCGCATCGCCGGCAAGCCCGAGGGCTTGAGCCGCGCGCGCATCCTCGAGGCAGCCGACTCCAGCCTGAAGCGGCTCGGCACCGACCGCGTCGACGTCTACTACCTCCACGTCCCCGATCACGACACGCCGATCGACGAGACGCTCGATGCCGTCGCCGAGCTCCTCGAGAAGAAGAAGATCCTCGCGTGGGGCGTCTCCAACTACGCCGCGTGGCAGGTCCTCGAGATGGTGAACAAGGCCGACGCGCGGAAGATGCCGCGGCCGGTCATCGCGCAGCAGCTCTACAACATCCTGCTCCGCCAGCTCGACGTGGAGTACTTCCCGTTCGCGCGTGCCTACGACCTCCATACCACCGTATACAATCCGCTTGCCGGCGGGCTCCTCAGCGGCAAGCACTCGCGGGACGGCTCGACGCAGGGCGGCTCGCGCTTCGACAAGAATCGCCTTTATCAAGGTCGCTACTTCACGGACGTGATGTTCGATCGCGTCGAGGCACTGACCAAGCTCGCCGGCGCCGAGAAGATGAGCGTCCTCGAGCTCTCGTATGCGTGGCTGGCGGGTGCGCCCGGTGTCGACAGCATCTTGCTCGGCCCCGCATCGGTGAAGCAGCTCGAAGAGGGCGTGGCAGCGTGTGCGCGAGGGCTCTCGCCGGAGGTGCGTGGGTTGGTCGACGCGCGCTATCGCATGTGGCTCGGCTCCGACACGTACTACGTGCGATGAGAGAGCTCGACGACGCGGGGCTAGACGAAGCGGTCGAGCATTACCGGGTCCACGGGTGGGCGAGGCTCGGGAAGATCGCCGACGAAGCGACGCTCGTGGCGCTGCGGAAGCGCGCGGACGAGATCATGCTCGGCGAGGTGAGCTACGACGGGCTTTTCTTCCAGCATGACTCCGACACCGGCCGCTACGAGGACCTCGCGTACGGGCAGGGCTGGAAGGGTCCGTCGCTCGAGTATCGCAAGGTCGAGAAGCTCGAGAAGGATCCGCTCTTCTGGTCGTGGCTCTCCAGCGAGCCGTTTCGTCGCGTCGCCGCGCGCGTCTACGAGAGCGAGAGCGGCGTCGCGCTCTACCGCGCGTTCCTCATGAACAAGCACGCGGGCGGCGGGAGCAACCTGCCGTGGCATCAGGACGGGGGAAATTTCTGGGGTCTCGATCGCGATCCCGTCTTGCAGATCTGGACCGCGCTCGACGACGCACCCGCGGACGGCGGATGCCTCGAGGTGGTGGACGGAACGCACGCCGCCGGTCTTGCGACGCAGCTCGGTGGCGTCGTCCCGAAGGATCACGTCGATCGAAGGGACGCCGAGAGCCACGCGCGGAAGATCCCCGCGGAGGCCGGCGAGGTCATCATCCTTCACAACTATCTCTGGCATCGATCGGGGCGCACCAGCCTGGGCAAGCCGCGCCGCGCGCTCAGCGTCTGCTACATGGACGCGGCCACGCAGTGCCGTCGCAAGAAGCGCGCACCGCGGAGCTTCGTCAAAGTGTGGTAGCTGCACGCATTTCGCGGCCGGTGACGCCGCGTGGTACCGTTTCGATAACGTGATCCGGGGCCGCATTCTCGTGATCGACGGCGACGAATGGCTCGGTCGCCTGCTCGGTCGCGTGCTCCAGGAGAAGGGCTTCGCGACCGATTTCTGCGAGGACGCGCAGAGCGGCTTCCAGAAGGCATGCGATACGGTCCCGGACGCCATCGTCTGCAGCATCGTGCTGCCCGACATCGACGGCTTCTGGGTGGCGCGGCGTAACCGCACCGAGGCCGGTCCGGTCGCGAAGACGCCGCTCCTCCTCGTCGGTGACATCGCCGACAAGGACGCGCGCGTGCAAGGCCTGCAGGTCGGTGCCGACGTGCTGCTCGAGCGCCCCGTCACGAACGAGGAGATCGTCGCGCAGGTCGAGGCGCTCGTCGCGATGGCCCGGCGCTTCCGCGGAGACATCCCCGAGGATCAGTCGGCGCCGTCGCTGGCGGCGGCGTTCCGCGGAGACCTCTCGAATTTCCCGCTCGCGAGCGTCCTCATGATGCTCGAGATGGAGCGACGCACCGGGAGCCTGGAGGTCGTGTCGGGCTCGGGCAAGCGCGCGATGCTCGTGCTGTCGACGGGGCTCTTCGCGACTACGGAGCTCGCCGGCGAGCCGAGACCCGCGCTCGAGGTGCTGCGCGACGTGCTGTCGTGGCGAACGGGGCGCTTTGCGTTCCGCCCGCGCGACGTCGGCTCGCTCCCGCCGCCGCGCGGCTCGGTCGGCGCGCTGGTGCTCGAAGCGATGCGTCTCGAAGACGAACGCAACGCCGCGTCGTGACTCCCGACCCTGGGTCGTTTCGCGGGAAATGACCCTGGGTCAGGAAGGAGAAAATGACCCTGGGTCGTGAGGGAGGAAATGACCCTGGGTCGGGTCAGACTTTTTCCGCGCGCGTCGAGCCGAGGAGGCCCGCGGGGCGGACGAGGAGCACGATGATGAGGACGAGGAACACGAGGACGTCCGCGCCGCCCGAGTAGTCGGTGAGCTTCACGAGCTCGCCGATGACGCCGATGAGGAGGCCGCCGAGGAACGCGCCGGTGATGCTTCCGATACCGCCGAGGACCGCGGCGACGAACGCGCGCGTACCGATGACCACGCCCATCGTCGGGTAGACCTGCGACTGGTCCAGGCAGAAGAGGACGGCGCCGAGCGCGGCCAGCGAAGAGCCGAGCGCGAACGTCATCGAGATGACGCGCGACGTGCGGATGCCCATGAGGCGAGCCGCTTCCTCGTTCGCGCTGAGCGCGCGCATCGCCTTGCCGAACCAGGTTCGCTTCACGATCAGCTCGAGGACGATCATGACGAACACGGTGACGAGCAGGATCACGAGCCGCGACGTGCTGAGCGTCCCGATGCCCGGCAACGTCACGCTGCCCGTCATGAGCTGCGGATACGGACGGAACTTCGCGGTGAAGAGCAGCTGCGCGAGGTTCTGCAGCAGCACCGACATGCCGAGCGCGGTGACGAGCGGCGTGATGCGGAGGAGGGCGCCGCGTCCTCGTCCGCGCAGTGGCCGATACGCCGCGCGCTCCACCGCGATGCCGAGCAACGACGCGCCGACCATCGCGAGCAGCGTTCCCGCCACGCCCGCGACGAGCGGGTTCGCCGTGCCGCCGAACGCCGCGATGAGAAAGAGCCCAAAATAGGCGGACATCATGAAGACTTCGCTGTGCGCGAAGTTGATCAGCTTCAGCACGCCGTAGACCATCGTGTAGCCCAGCGCGACGAGCGCGATCATCGCGCCCTGCGTGAGCCCCGTGACGAGCGCCTCGATGATCTTCATGGCCTCTGGTCTCGCGTCCGGCTACGGCGCGCTCACTCGGCCGTGACCTGCGTGGCGTACGTGAACTTCTTGTTCACGATCTTCACGATGACGATCGGCTTGGTCGCATTGCGATCCTTGTCCATCGTCATGGTGCCGGTCGCGCCCTGGAAGTCCTTGGTCTCGGTGAGCGCCTTGCGGATCGCGTCGGGTGCGACCTCGCTGGCGCGCCCGATCGCGTCGAACAGGAGGCGCGTCGCGTCGTAGCCCTGGGCGCTGAGGCTCGAGGGCTCGTGCTTGTACTTGCTCTGGAACGCAGCGAGGAACTTCTTCGAGTTCGGCCACGGAACGTCGGGCGCGTAGTGGTTCGTGAAGTACGCGCCCTCGAGCTCGGCGCCGGCGCCCTCGATCAGGTTCGCCGAGTCCCAGCCGTCGCCGCCCACGAACATCGAGCCGGGGATGCCCGCCTGCTTGGCCTGACGCGCGACCTGGACCATCTCGTTGTAGTAGTTCGGAACGAAGATCATCTCGGGGTTCGCGGCCTTGAGCTCGTTCAGGTACGTCGTGTAGTTCGTCTCGCCCTTCTGATAGCCCTTGTCGATCACGATCTCGCCGCCGAGCTTCTTGAACTCGTCGCGGAAGCTCTTGGCGAGCCCCGAAGAATACGTGTCCTGCGCGGCGTAGAAGACGCCGGCTTTCGTCTTCTTCATGTCGTTCTTCACGAAGCGCGCGGCGACCTGGCCCTGCTGGTCGTCCGTGAAGCACGTACGGAACACCCACTCGCGTCCCTGCGTGACCTCGACCGCCGTCGACGAGGGCGTGACCATCGGCACGTGGCTGGTGTTCGCGATGAGACCGCCCGCGAGCGAGCGGCTCGACGCGACCTCGCCGAGGATCGCGACGACCTTGTCGCGATCGATGAGCTGGCGGACCTTCTGCGAGGCCTCCTGCGTCGTCGACTTGTCGTCCTCGTAGAGGACCTTGACCTTCTTGCCCTTCACGCCGCCCGCGGCGTTCACCTCGTCGACGGCGAGCTCGATGCCGTCGCGCGTGTCGGTGCCGAACGTGGAGTCCGAGCCCGAGAGCGAGAGGAACGCTCCGACCGTGATGTCGTCCGACTTCTTTCCGCAACCACCGCACGCGAGCGCGGTGACGGCGAGCGTGGTCAGACCGAGGGTGAAGAGGCGCCGCGTGAGCATGGCCGGCGGCATACCATTAAGCGCCGTCGGGCTACATACTGAGGCTACGGACCGGGGTCAGGCACCGGCGTCCCAGAGGGCGTAGATCACGCCCCAGCTCATCCCCAGGAGCACGAGGAAGAGGGCGATCGTCGCAAACTCCAGCCTCTGCAGCGCGCGGCGGCTCGAGACGATGCCCCAGCCCATCGTGAAGGTGTGGAGGCCGTTCGCGAGGTGA
>JAXDMI010001026.1:0-4644 GCA_034666145.1 Myxococcales bacterium
GTCTTCGGAGCATCGATCATGAAGCGACTCCGCAATCGCCTGCGACCGCACATGCTGGTCGCGGCGACGATGGCGGTCTTCGCGTGCAGCGTCGGCGCGCTCTCGCGTGTGTCGTCGGTGCCGGTCGCGATGGCGCTGCTCGTGCCGGCCGGCGCGGGCTGGCTCGGCTCGTTCTCGTCGCTCCAGGCCCTCGTCCAGATCTGGGCACCGGAGCGCCTGCGCGCGCGCATCCTGGCGCTCTATCAGGTGTTTCATCTCGCAGCGTGGGCGTCGGCCTCGGCGTTGGGCGGTGTCATCGCCGACCGCGCGGGCATTCGCGTCGCCATCACGATGGGCGCAGTCGTCTGCGGGCTCGCCGCGGTCTCGACCTGGAAACTCGGGTTGCCACGGAGCTTCGCCGGCGACGTCGTCCGCTCCGTTTGACCACGACGGAGGCGGCGCAACGGAAGCGGGTCGATGACGTCGTGTTACGATCGGAAGGCGTGAAGCGGCCCCTCCTCGCGACCTTTCTCGGAGCAGCCTCGACGTTCGCTGTGGCCTGCAGTCTGCTCGTCGACACCGCTGATCTCACCTCGACGGAGAGCCCACGAGACGCAGCCACCGACGGCGCAAAATCCGCCAACGACGACGCGACGTCTGCCAACGACGCGACGACCGATGCTGCGATCAGCGCGACCGATGCGCGCTTCTGCGCCGCGCTTGCCGACGCGGGCGCCGCCTTCTGTGACGACTTCGACGATCCGGGCCGTACGCAGCTCGGCACAGCGGGATGGGGGCAGATCGCGAGCTATCCGATGGGGCAGATCACGAGCGAGCATGCCGCCTCGCCGCCCCACTCGGTGCGCTTCGTCTTCGGCGACGGCGACGGCGGCACCGGCCGGGCGGGCGCCGAGATGACGGTGCCATTCGGGCCGACCAAGAACGAGATCGTGCTTCACGCGAGCCTCTACCCGGGAGTCGGCTACCGAGGACCGGTGCTGGCGCTGAACTTCACGTCGTGCAGCACCGTCGTCTACGCCGATGGGAACGTGAACGCGTATTGCCCCACGTTCATGACCGGGCCGGCCGGCGCCGCGCTGGCGGCCGGCCGCTGGACGAACGTGGCGTTGTCGGTCGCGCGGCTTGGCGACGGCAGTATTCGCCTGACCTTGACGGTCGGGGACGGGCTCGATGCCGTCGCCGCCACGCGCGACGTCCCAGGACCCACTGGGGGCCTCGGCAGCGACGTGGGTGTCGCGCTCGGGGAGTCGGTCGACGACGTCTCCGGGAGCGTCGAGATCGACAATGTGTACGTCGAAGTGAAGTGAGGCGGTCGCCCGGCCGCCGGTGTCGGCGGACCGCCGCCAAGAGACCCGAAGGATCCGAGGCGCAGTCGGGGGCCCGTCGATCCAGATCTCGATGGCCCGGATCGCGTGTGCGCCTCCCGCACTACCGCTCGATTGGCGCGCCGGCCGACGTCATTCCGCGGCATTGCCGCCCGAGTCATCGGCGATCCATCAGGCGGCACGCTCCGGCACATAAGCTGCGAGTACCCCTTTCGTCATGTCGAAGCGAACGCGCCGGTCGGCCCGCACCAAGACTCCTCACGGGCCCTGGCCTGTCGTCCTCGTGGCGATGGCTGCGGCCGGGCGCGCCGATGGGGGCATGGGCCTCCAGCACCTCCTGCAGGACGCCGGGTTCGCCGAGAAGCCTGCCATGTCGATCATCGTGAAGCGCCCGCGCGCACGAACCGGCGCCATCATCGACCCGCTCGTCGACGACGTCCTCGATGCGCTTCGTGCGCTCTGCGTGACCGTGAAGGCTGCCTGAGTGACGGCTGCCTGAGTGACTAACGAACCGCGGACGTCATGCGCGTCATGCGGAGCGGACGGCTCTCACAGCGCGTGAGATAGCCCTTCGTGAACGACGCCAGGAACGCCGCCGGACCGCGCAGGCTCGGATTGAGCGTAGCGAGCTCCTCGGGTCCGCTGAACGCGCGGTTCTTGATCGCGAACGCCGTCACGCTGGCGTCGGCGTCGGCCGAGAACACGAACGCCGCCGAGTCCGTGCCCCACACGCGCGCGCTCGGCCGCGCGTCGAACGCGAAGTGCGGGCTCGTCGCCTGACCACCGTAGGTGTGGAAGCGCCACGCGTCAGGGATGGCCTTCACCTCGGAGGTCGACGAGAGCAGCGCGGTTACGAGCGTCGGCGAATCGGTGAGCGAGATGGCGTGCGCCGGAGACGCTGCGCGATCGTGGAGCCGCGCGACGAGGCTCGCGACCTCCGCGGGGCGCGCCGCTGCCGCCGCGAGCGCGCGCGGCACGTAGATCACGTACGGGACGTGCGCGCGGCTCTTCTCTTCCGGCGAGCCCGGCCAGAGGAACATCTCGCTCGTCGCATGATCCGCCGACAGGACGACGATGCTCCGATGCGCCAGCGGCGAGCGCTCGAGGTTCTCGAGGAGCTCGCCCAGCGCGTGATCGGCGTAGGCCATCACGGCGAGGCGGCTGCAGTCGTCTTCCTTCGCCGACGGGCTCTTCTTGCACGCAGCCGCTGCGCGCGCCGCGACCTCGGGCGGCATGTCGGTAGGCGCCGAGAACGGCGAGTGCCCGCTCAGCGTGAGCACGAACTCGTAGGTCGGGTGCGTGGCGGCCGACGCATGCGCGAGCGCTTGCGTGTAGAGTGCACGGTCCGAGATCCCGCGCCAGCTCCCGATCGGCAGCCCCGCCGGCATGTCCGCGGCCTGCGTGACCTCGACCCCGTGATAGCGGAAGAAGTCGAGCATGCTGTCGTACGTCATGTCCGACGCGTAGAAGGCGTGCGTGTCAAACCCGCCGTCGGCGAGCACGTCGGGTAAGCAGCGGAGCGGGAAGTGGCCGAGGTCGCGCGCGATGGCGATGTTGAACGGAAGGCTCCCGATCCCGCACGTGAGCGAGGAGAGGTTCTGCGCCGTCCGAAATCCCCCCTGAAAAGCGCCACGGAATGCGAACGTTCGCTCGCGGTCCGCGTAGAGCCGCGTCATCACCGGCGTCAGCTCGGGAGGCGCGAGCGGCTGCAGCGCGTGGATGTCGTCGGCGCGAAAGCTCTCCATCGCGATCTGGAACACGACGAGCGGCTCGGTCGCCTTGCCGCCGTCGAACAGCGCCGCCGAGAGCGCCTCGAGATCGTCGACTACGTCGTCGGCCTTGCTCCCAGGCGCACGCGCATGATCGAGCGGGCGTGCGAGCGGATGGCCCGAGGTGCAGGGCTCGTTGCCTTCGAACGCCAGCAGGCGATCGAGGGCTTCGGGCGCGTAGCCGAGCGTGCGCAGACCCGCGCGCTTCTCGTCGGCGGAGAAGCTGCCGGTCCGCGAAGAGAAGAGGAGCCGCATCCCGTCGGTGATCGGCGTGTGATTCGGGAACGGGAACCGCCCCAGCGCGACGTTCTCGATCGGCGAGCGCGTCTCCGCGTAGCTACCGGTGCGCGGGAAGACCACGCGACCGAGCTTCACGATCTCGCAGGCGCCGCCGAACAGCAGCAGCCCCGCGAGCGCGAACCCTGCGACGCTGGCGCGCGATCGGAGATCCCGCGGCGCGCGCCGACCGTGCAGATAGAAGAGGACGCTCGACGCCAGCAGCGCGAGCGCGCTCGTCTTCCAGTAGCGATCGAGCAGCAGCGTCGGCAACTGCCCGGTGACGAACGACGAGCTCCCGAGCGCCACCTTCGTCTCGAGGTAGGTCGGATAGAGGCCGCGTTCGAGCTTCGATTCGATCGCGCCCACCGAGAACATCCATGCCGCCACGAGCAGCAGCGTCGCGAGCGCAGTGGTGACGATGCGCGACGCCCGCGCCAGCGGCGGGCGCCGACCCTCGAACACCGCCCCCACCGCGAGCGGCAAGATGAACGCGAGGAGCACCGGCGGACCGACGTAGAGGAGATCGCCCACGAGCCCGGCGCAGAAGAACTGCCAGCCCGGTCGTCCGTGCAGCGCCTCGTTCTCCGCGAACACGCGTCGTCCCGGCACGTGCGCGAGGACCACGAGGGCGATCGGGATCCATCCGAGCTTCACACCGGGCCACATCGCACGCAGCGCGGCGTGCGCGCGCTCCCGTCGACGTGAGACTTTCGGCAGGGGGCTCATCGAACGGGACCGCGTTTGTAGCGGTCAGCGCGGCCGAAGCCAACCCGCGCGCGCGGACTCGTTCAACGTTGTCTCGTCGAGAGCAGGCGAACGGCCGGGAAGAACGGGCTGAGCCGCTGCAGGTCGCGCAGATCACTGGTGATCACCGGCGCATCGAGCAACGAAGCGAATGCCATGACCGCGGCGTCGATCGACAGCTTGCTGTCGACGCGCTCGGTCATCTGGCCGAGAGCCAGCCCCGCCGCCTTCGCGACCGCGACGGATAGCGGGAGCACGACGAGCGCTCGCAGGAGCTTGTCCCGCTTGTCCGTGCGGCCGCGCCACCACTCGAGGATGCACACCACGGGTGTGACGATCTCGGCGTATCCCTTCTCGGCGAGAGCGACATAGTCGAGAGGGCGTTTGTCACCCTTCTCGGCCCCGATCAGCGCGCCTGTGTCGAACACGTATCGAACGTTCATGCGACCTTGCGTCGCTTCTTCTTCGTCGGCGGAGCGCCGCGCACCGCGAGCTCTGCGCCGACGTCGCGCAGGAACGCCTCGGCG
>JAXDMI010001027.1:0-4635 GCA_034666145.1 Myxococcales bacterium
CATGCGTCTCCTCGCGCTCGGCGAGAGCGCCTTCGCGCGGAGCAGGATCCCCCAACCGCTCCGCGCGGCGCTGGGCGGCGTGCTCGTCGGAACGCTGGCCATCGCCTGGCCAGAGGTGGCGGGCAACGGCTACGAGCCTCTGAATCTCCTGCTCGACCAGCACTACGCCGTCGGCCTCGTCGCGGTGCTGATCTTCGCGAAGGCGCTGGCGACGACGGCATCGGTGTCGTCCGGTAGTCCGGGCGGCGTCTTCACGCCGTCGCTCTTCATCGGCGGAGCGCTGGGGTTGCTCGTCGGACACCTCGTCGCCGAGCTCGTCGGCGCGCGGGGATCGGAGGGCGGATACGCGCTCGTCGGCATGGCCGCGATGATCGCCGCTACCACGCGCGCTCCGCTCATGGCTTCGGTGCTCGTGTTCGAGCTGTCCGGCGACTACGCGGTCGTGTTGCCGCTGGTGCTCGCGACGGCGGTCGCGACGCTCCTCTCACGCCGGCTCAGCATCGACTCGATCTACGCGGCGGAGCTACGCCGGCGCGGCGTCGCGTGGGAGGTCACGCTCGAAGGCCGCGAGGTCAGCGAGTCGTCGACGAAGAAGGCGTAACGCGGGCTGGTCAGCGCGTCGTGACCGCGATGCTCGTGAAGTCCATGCCGCCGCGCGCATCGCGGAGCACGAGCGAGAGATGCGAGACGCGGGCTTCGTTGGGCGCGGTCCAGGTGTTCACGGAGAAAGTCTCAGGCTCGTCCTCGATACGTCCGCTGCGGTCCTGCGCGTAGCTGCCGGCTGTCGCGAACCACGAGACACGCAGGCTCTCACGACGCGTCACGATCACCTGGTTCAGCACGTCGAACAGCGCATACGACTCGGCGTCGCCGGCGCTCCACGAAGCGCGGAGGATCACGCGTGCGCCGCGTGGAATCGCATCGAGCGCGACGAGGTCCGTAGCTCCTTCGAGGTGACCCTCGACGGGCAACAGCGTGGGGTTCACGTTGCGCTTGTATTGTGCACGGAACTGCGCGGCGATCTCGCCCGGCGCGTTGGCGAGGTTGCACACGAGGCGCGCGAAGCCGAACGCGATGAGCGCATCGCCTGCGTCACCTGCGATCCGCGCGCGGATGGGGAGAAAGAAGCCGCCCGTCACGTCGGGATCGCGCGGCCTCACCTCGGCGGACTGGACCTCGGGCCCGAAGTCGAAGCAGCCGCTCATCGGGAGCGTCGCGCTCACGCCGCCGCGAGCGTCGCCGATGGGGACCACGCCGTTCGCGAGGCACGCGGCGCTGACGGCGCCGTTCTCGGTCAAGAGCTTCGGCGTCGCGCAGAACGCCCAGCTCGCCGGCGGCGCATCGACCGGACCATTGGGCGAGATCACGAGGAGCGACGTCGTCACCGTCTCGCCGGGCTTCGCCTCCGGTGGATCGATCCGGACGGCGATGACCTGCGTGCGATCGACGAACGACTCGCGCTCGCCGAAGTCGGGCTTGCACGACGGAGCGACGACGGCGCTCACGACGACGACGGCGAGGGCTGCCGGGTATCGCATCAGAAATCGAGCCTCCCGCCGATGACGGCGATGGTCGGCAACCCGCTGATGGTGCCGCGCTGGCGGAAGCTCGCGGAGTACACGATCTCCTCGGCGTTCTCGCGATTCGTGACGTTCTGGATGTCGGCGAAGAGGAGGAGGCGCGTCGTCTCGCCGAGCTTGAACGATCGATCGATGCGTACGTCGAGCTGCCAGAACGCGGGAATGCGAATGGAGCTCTGCGCGCCGAAGACCGGATCGTAGCGATCGCTCCGCGCGTCGTAGCTGCTGCCGATGACCGGCGTGCGGGGATTGCCGGACGCATAGCGGAAGCGCGCGCCGAAGCTCCAGGCGCCGATCTCCTGGCTCGCGACGATCGAGAGGACGTGTGGCTGATCGAAGTCGAAGGCGCGCCACGTGGCGTCGCCCTCGTTGCGCCGTTCGCTGCGGCTGATCGCGTAAGAGACCCAGCCGAAGAAGCCGCTCCAGAGCTCCTGGCGCAGGAGGAACTGCACGCCGTAGCTGTGGCCCTCGCCGTTCTGCGTGAGCGCCCGCGCGAGGAGCGGATTGGTGAGGCGGCTTCGCACCACGAGGTCCTTCATGGTCTTGTCGAACGCGACGACGTCGGCCGACAGCGTGGACGTGATCCGCAGCGATTCGCCCACCGTGACGTGCGTCGCGCGTGACAGCGCGAGATCCGGCGTGCCGAAGACCGGCGACAGATCCTCGGGCTCGGGCGCCTGGTGATACGTGCCGTACGCGGCGGTCAGCGCGAGACGCGGCGAGACCTCCCAGCGCGCCGAGAGACGCGGCGCTATCGCGGTCTCGAGGCGCGAGAAGCCGATGCTCGGTGTCTGACCGACACGTGGCGTCTTCCGGCTCCCCTCGATCAAGAAGGCATCGAAGCGCACGCCCGGCGTGACGGTCACCGGTCCGAGGCGCACGTCGGCATAGGCATGAGGCGCGACGTCGACGATGTTCGTGTGCCACGTGTCGGCGGCGACGTCGTCACCCGGCGGCTGACCGAAGACCGCGACGTCGCCCTCGCGCGCCGGCAAGGTGAGGGAGCCGATGCGAGAGATGTCGGAGTCGCTGCCGAGCGTGTCGAGGCCGGTGGTGACGGAAACGACGGAGCCGAGCTTCGAGCGGAGCGAAGCGCGAAGCCCGTAGCGGGTCGAGTCGATGTCGAGGTTCGCGGGATTCGGACCGAAGTGCTGCGCCAGCGAGCTCGTGTCGCGCCCGAAGAAGGGCGTGACGATGGCGGTGTCGCCGTCTTCGGCGATGTTCGTATAGCGCACATATGCGCGCCAAAAGCCCGTGTGATTGGCCTCCGATCGCGTGCTCGCGGGATCCGGCGACGGAACGGTGCGCGTGAGGTCATCGGTGGCGCCGAGCAGCACGGCGTCGATCGATTCGCGCCGGCGGAGGTCGAGCGTCGCCTTGACCTGGCCGTCGCGATACCGAGGAATGGGGAAGAAGTCGCCGACGTCGCGCGTGCTCGTGGCGGCGAGCACGCGATCGAGCCAGCTCTGACGCGCCGCGATGGCGATGCGCGCGCGGTCTCCGAGCTCGGTGGAGACGAGCGCCGAGCCGTCCAGCGTGTCGGCGCCGACGTAGCCGTGCGTGCCCTTCGGGAGCGCGCGCGTCTCGACGCGAACGAGGCCGCCGAGGCCGCGGCCGTACTCGGCGCCGAACGCGCCGGGGACGAGGTCGATGCTCGACACGAGGTCCGAGTTGATGACCGAGCGAAGGCCGCTGCCGTGATAGAGCGCGGGGATGTCGACGCCGTCGACGTAGATGCGCGTGTCACGAGGCGCAGAGCCCCACACCACGATCTGGCCTGACGCAACCGGAGGACGCGAAACGCCGGGGAGGTTCTGGACCACCTTGAGGACGTCGCCTTGCGTGCCGGCGACCCTTCGCGCTTGTTCGGCGCGGATGGTGGTTTGGTTCGTTTCGCGGCGGGGTTTGGGGCGGCCGCGGACGTCGATGGTGTCTGCGGGAGCGAGAGGGAGAGCGGGAGCGAGAGCGGGAGCGGGAGGGAGAGCGGGGGCGGGAGGGAGAGCGGGAGCGAGAGCGGGGGCGGGAGGGAGAGCGGGGGCGTCTTGGATGACGAAGGAGTAGCGGTACGTGATCTTGGCGGGGGCCGGTTTGTCGTCGACTTCGGCGGGCTCGAAGAGGAATTGGCGTGCCGCGGCGACGGCGGCGGCGTCGAAGTCGGGGCCGGCGGATTCGGCGACGGTGACGTTCGCGACCGTACCGGTGGCGGTGATCTCGATGGTGAGGACCACCGCGGCTTCCGTGCCCGCCGCTCTGCTGTTTGCGGGGTACTCGGCCTCGACGAACTTCGTCAGCTTGGGGAGCTTCGTGACCTTGCGACGGGCGGGTTGTCCGCCGACGTCGGTGCCGCGTTGCTGCGCGAACGATGCGTGCACTGTGCACGCAAGCGCGCTCGCGCACGCGATGCTCGCGGCGATGCGCAGCGCGCGCGCCATCTACGGAACGTCGAGCTCGAGCGCGAGCACGCCCGCCCCGCGATCGTGCGAGAAACGCGTGTCGTAGTCGGTCGACGACCCTTGGGCGGCGCCGATGCTCACGCCGTCGAGGAAGCCTTCGACGCGCCACTGGGCGCCCGGCACGTCGCACAGCGAGTAGGTATCGACGCGCGCGGTGTAGTGGCCGCTGGGCGGCTTGTCGGCATACACCACGTTCTCGGCGTAGCGGCCGTCGGGCACGCATTGCGCGTTCGAATCGAAGTCGAGGATGCCGCCGGGATGCGGTGTGCCGGGCGCCTCCGGCGGCGCGCCTGGAGGCGGCGGCTGGTACGAGTTGATGTTGCGCTTCCAGATCTCGGCGCCGGTGGGATCGACGACGTGCAGATCGAGATCGGCGTGGTTACCCCACGTGAGCGAGATGACGAGACGACCTGCGGGACGGCTCGTCACGGTCACGTCGAGCGGCTTGGCGAAGGCCGCGCCGAAGTGACCGCCGGCGTCGACGCCGCGCACGACGAACGTGCGCGAGCCCGCCCCGACCGCGGCGGAGAACGACACCGCGGTCGCAAACGTCGGAAATCCAGGCGCCGTGACGTCGGGCGGCGCCGCCGGCAGGATCCAGT
>JAXDMI010001028.1:0-4342 GCA_034666145.1 Myxococcales bacterium
GCTCTGTCGATCGTGGCGGCGGAACACGACGGCGGCGTCGGTCTTGTTCCAGTAGCCCTCCTCGATGAACACGCCGACGCGCGGATCCTCCGACAAATCAGGCCCGCCGAAGCGGTAGCCGGGGAACGGCGGCTGCGCGGTCTGGATGAACCAATCGGGGTGGTTCATCACCCACTCGGCGTCAATTCCGACATGATTGGGCACCATGTCGGCCGCGAGGCGGAGACCGCGCTGCCATGCGCGATGCTTGAGGCTCTCGTACGCGCCATGACCGCCGAGCTCCCACGCGATGTCGTACTTCATCAACGAGTACGCCGACGCGACCGCGTCCTGGTCGCCCCGCATCTGCTTGACCTTCTTCGAAGCCTTGCTGCGCTCGAAGAGGCCGATGAGCCACAGGCCGGTGAAGCCGCGTGAAGCGATGAGATCGAGCTCCTCGTCGGGGATCTGATCGAGGCGCTCGATGTTGCGACGGTACTTCTTCGACAGCTGATCGAGCCACACGAAGACGGTCTTCGCGATGAGCACGACGCGCGGCATCCAGTCGAGGTCGGCGCTGAAGCGCTTCGGCTCGTCTTCCTCGCGGCGTTCGAAGCGCATCGCGTCCATGAGCGGCGCACCGGGGCCGGGCCCGGCGTTCTTGCCGTAGAAGTACTTTCCCTCTTCGTTGATGAAGTCCTTCATCCACAGGAGGCGGCGCCAGATCCCGAGCTCCTCGAGGCCGAGCGCGCCGGCCCACGTGCCCTGGATGTATTCGAGCTGCTCGAGGATCGAGCCGGGCTTCGCGCGGCTCGGCGCGAGGAGGAGATCGAGGAGCGTCTCGCCCTTCGGTCCGAAGGGGACGTCGTCCCTGAAGAAGCGCTGCGTCTCGCCGACGAACGCGTGGTAGCTCTCGCCGAGGTACGCGTCGGTGACGATCGGGCGAACCGGGTCGTATGCGGGGTTCTGGTTCGTGAGCCAGAGGAGGATGACCTCCTCGGTGTACTCGTCCTCGGCCGCTTTCCCGTCGCGCGCCAGGAGCTTCTCCGCAGTCTCGTCGCCCTCGCCTTGCATTTGCTTGTAGATCGCAGGTGTCGGGAACGCGTTCAGGAACGTGCGGAGGGTCTCCTTGACGCCATCAGGGCCGATCTTCTCGCCGGCCTGTCGCTGCAGCTCCGCGAACCTCTCCCCGTGCTTCTTCCGGTAGAGGCCGATGACGGCGTGGAAGATCTCGTGGACGAGCGCCATCGCCGCGACCTCGGCCGGACGGAGCGCCGCAGCCCCGGTGCGCTCGTCTCGGACGTTCACCTTGTCGGCGAATCGCCGCGCGTCTCCCGTGTCCTTGAAGGCGACGTCGCCTCGAGGGGTGAAGAACACGTCGTCGAATCGCGTGGGGAAGTACGCGTCGCGGGCCGTCTTCCGTGCGTGCATAGCGCACATCTAGCGCTGTCGCCGCCCGGCGCCCACGATGAAAGCACTCGAAAAGCTGCGGCATTTTCCGACCCAGGCGAAGACCTCCGACCGTGCTCGGGGCAAAAGCGCGCCGCGGGTGTCCCACACTCGCGCTGCGGTGCATTGCAGCGGTGAAAGGCGAAGCGTGTGCACAAGTTGCGCGCGTGCAAGGCGGCGGGGACGAGGCGGGGACGAGGCGGGGACGAGGCGGGGACGAGAAAGGGAACGAGACGCGGGAGCCTTTATTTTAGGCGGAATCGCTTTCGTCATCAGCGGCGACGACGCGTATACTTTTGTTTGGCGCTCTATCCCCGAAACCCGGAATCCGGGGCGGCGAGCGTGAGGGAGATCCCAGGTCGTGTCCGTGTACGAGATGCCCAAGGTCGGCGACCTCATCGCCGGCAAGTACCGCCTCGAAAAGGTCGCGGGCGAAGGCGGCATGGGCATCGTCTATGCCGCGGAGCATCTCGTCCTCCGGCAGCGCGTTGCGGTGAAGGTCCTGCTGCCCGACGCCGCGACGTCGGAGATGGTCGTCGAGCGCTTCGCGCGCGAGGCGCAAGCTGCGGCGCGCATCCAGAGCGAGCACGTCGCACGCGTCATGGACGCGGGCTCGACCGCCACCGGCGCGCCGTTCCTCGTCATGGAGTACCTCGAGGGCTGTGATCTCGAGGAGCTCCTGTCCGTCGAAGGGCCGCTCCCGCTCACCGACGTCGTCGACTACCTGATGCAGTCGCTCGAGGCGCTCGCGCATGCGCACGCCGTCGGCCTCGTGCATCGCGACATCAAGCCCGCGAACCTGTTCCTCGCGTGCCGGCCCGACGGCGGCAACGTCATCAAGATGCTCGACTTCGGCATCTCGAAGGCGATGGTCTCGCGTCCCGAGGAGAAGGTCCTCACCGGTCAGGCGGTGCTCGGGTCGCCCGTGTACATGTCGCCGGAGCAGCTCCGCAACGCGAAGGACATCGACGCGCGCGCCGACATCTGGTCGCTCGGTGTCGTCGCGTACGAGCTCCTCGCGGGCAAGCCGCCGTTCGACGGCGACGGCGTGGGCGAGATCTTCGCGGCGATCCTCGAGAAGGATCCGCAGCCCGTCCACGTGGTCAACTGGCGCTTGCCGCCGGAGATCTCGAACGTCATTGCCAAGTGCCTCCAGCGCAAGCCCGAGGACCGCTGGAACGATGCCGCCGCGCTCGCGAAGGCGCTGAAGCCGTTCGGCTCGGGCACCTGGAACAGCGTCGTGGAGCGCGCCGATCAGGTGCTCACGCGCGCGAAGCTCTTCAAGCGTCCCGAGACGCCCTCCGAAGCGCGACGCGTCGTCGACGCGCTCAACGCGGTCGCGGAGCGCGCGCGCACCACCGGCGGAGGCTCGTTCACGCAGAACGGCAGCTCGATCGGTACTGGCACCGGCATCGAGTTGCTCCTCACGACGAAGAAGGAGCCGGTCCCCGACGCGCCTGGCTCCGATCGCCATGCGGTAGGTGCGCCTGCGAGCTCTCGCGACGAACGGCGCGACACGCGCGAGGACGGCGTGAAGACGCGCGCGCGTGGCTTCGTGTGGCGTCTCGGCGCGGCGAAGTGGGTGGCCGCTGCCGCTGCTGCCGTCGTCGTGATCGGCGCCGTCGCCGCCGTGGCATCGGCGCGCGGAAGGCGCGGCGACAAGCATGCGCCGCTCAGCGCTGCCGTAACCGGCGTCGATCCGCATGCCGCCGTCCAAGGCCCGACGGCGAGCGGCGCAGGGCGCGCGCCCGGCGATGACGGTCCTGCCGACCCCGCGGATCCTGCCGATCCTGCCGATCCGTCGGGGGGACCGGGCGGCGACGAGGCGCCGATGGTGATGGACTTGCCGGAGTCGCCCGGACACACTGGCGGCGCGCAGCGTTCCCGGAACACGAAGCCTGGAAAGCCACAGCGTCCGAAGTTCCTGAATACTCGCGAATGACGTGATCGGTCGACTCGGTACTCGTGCGCGTGCCCGCGCCATCGCCGTCTCCATCGCTGCTGGCGTCGCGGCGCTGACGGGCGTCGTGCACGAAGCGAGCGCGCAGGTGGTGTTGCCGGCGCCGCCGGTAGCGCCCGCTCCGGCACCATCCGCTCCGTCCGGCTCGTCGGGCATGTCGAACGAGATGCGCGCCGAGTATCTCTTTCGCCAGGGCGAGAAGAAGTTCGACTCGGGTCAGTATGGCGAGGCCTGCAACGACTTCAGCGAGAGCCTGCGGCTCGGTCCGAAGCTCGGCACGCTGCTGAACCTCGCGCTGTGTCACGAGACCGTGGGCAAGCCGGCGACGGCCTGGAGTGAGTACCACCACGGCGCAGCATGGGCGGCTCAGAACGGTCAGAAGGACCGCCACGACTTCGCGCTCTCGCATGCCCTCGCGCTCGAGACGAAGCTTCCGCGCGTGCTTCTCCAGCTGCCGCGCGAGAGCGCGATCGGCTCCGTCGACGTCGACGGTGAGCCGCTGCCCGACTCGCGATGGTATCTGCCCGTGTTCCTCGATCCCGGTGAGCACTCGGTGACGATCAGCGCGCCGGGGAAGCAGCGGACCGCGGTGAAGTTCCGCGTGGTGAACTCGCCGACCGAGCAGCTCGTCAACGTCCCGGCGCTGAGCGACGACGCAGCGTTCGAGCCGAAGCCCGCGCCGGTGCCGGTCGCGCCGTCGGATCCCGATGGCACGCGACGCACCGCCGGCGTCGTGCTCCTCGCGGCGGGCGGCGCGGGCCTCGCGCTCGGTCTGACGTTCGGCGTGCTCGCCATCGCGAAGCGTGACGACATCGGCTCGCGCTGCGCCGACGTGCATTGCACCGTGGAGGGCGCGCAGGCGTATCGCGACGCGCAATCGAACGCGACGATCTCCACGGTCAGCACCCTGATCGGCCTCGGTGCGGGAGCGGTCGGTGGCTGGCTCTTCTTCAC
>JAXDMI010001029.1:0-13869 GCA_034666145.1 Myxococcales bacterium
GCTGCGGAGCATGGCCTGCGGCTCACGCCCGAGGGCCTATTTCACGGGGAAAAAGGCCACGAAAAGCGTGTGCCGCTGCGTGACGAGGTGCAGCTCTACGAGAAGCTCGGGCTCGCGTGGGTGCCGCCCGAGATGCGCGAGGACATCGGCGAGATCGAGCTCGCGACGAAGCTCGCCGCGAAGGGCGATGCCTTCGATCTCGTCGTGCAAGACGACGTGCGCGGCTTCGTGCATTGCCACTCCACGTGGTCGGACGGTCGGCACTCCATCGAGCAGATGGCGCTCGCGGCGGAGGAGCGTGGCGCGTCGTTCATCACCATCACCGATCATTCGAGCGCTGCGCACTACGCGGGCGGCCTCGACGTGGAGCGACTGAAGCGGCAGTGGGACGAGATCGACGAGGTGCAGGAGAAGGTGAAGATCAAGATCCTGCGCGGCACGGAGGCGGACATCCTCGCCGACGGCGCCATCGATTGGCCCGACGCCATCCTGGAGCGGCTCGACGTCGTGATCGCGAGCATCCATGCGCGCTTCCGCCAGGACGAAGCGAAGATGACGGAGCGCGTTCTCCGCGCCATGCGTCATCCGGTGTTCAAGATCTGGGGCCACCCCATGGGCCGTCTCGTGTCGAGCCGCCCGCCCATCCCGCTGCGGATCGAGGAGGTCCTCGATGCCCTCGCGGAGTCACGTGGCGCCATCGAGATCAGCGGTGACCCGCATCGTCTCGACATGGAGCCGAAGCTGGCGCGGCTCGCCAAGGAGCGAGGCATCCCATTCGTGCTGTCCGTCGACGCGCATGCGATGCGCGAGCTCGACAACGTTCGTTATGCCGTCGGCCTCGCGCGCAGAACGGGCGTGCAGCGCGACGAGGTGCTCAACACCCGCAGCGCAGCGGCCTTCGCGAAGGCGGTGAAGCCGGCGGCCGGCAAGCGAGCGGCCTAGACTCCGCGCAGCGGAGGCCGAGGCGCCGCGCAGCGGCGGGGAGGCCGCTCAGGTGCCTTTCGCCGCGCGCGCGACGTAGTCGAAGCGGTCGTGGCCCCAGAACATCTCGTCGCCGACGAAGAAGCTGGGCACCCCGAAGACGCCGCGCGCCTCGGCAGCGGCGGTCGCCTCGCGGAGGCGCTCCTTGATCGCCGGTACGGCCATGGCTTCGAGCGCTGTGGCCTCGGAGGACCCGAGGGCTTCGGCGAGGATCGTCCCGACGACCTCCTTCTTCATGATGTCGCGCCCCTCGGCCCACGCCGCGCGGAACGCCTGGCGGTGGTAGCGATCGAACGCGCCGCTCTCTTGCGCGACGATGGCGCCGCGAAGCGCGTGCAGCCCGTCGATGGGGAACGAGGGGGGCGCGGTGAGCGTCACGCCCTCGTACTCGGCGCAGCGCGCGAGGTCGCGCATCAGATAGGCGAGCTTGGAGCTCGAGTAAGGCATGCCCTTCGAGAACGACTCGAGGCCGCGCAAGTAGATAGGGCGATAAACGATGGCGGCCCCGAGGCTCGGGAGCTTGCGGGGCATGAGCTCGCTCGCGAGATACGCCCACGGGCTCGCATAGTCGAAGTAGGTCTCGATCGCCTTCATGGGTAGCCCCCTTGGATGCCCACGGTCGCGCTGAGGAGTCGCGCCGTCAACCCACCGCCCGCGAGCTAAAGCCGTCCAGCGGGCGCCCACTCGCGCTCGGCGGCGACGTGGCCGTAGCCGTGTCCGACGATGGCCCCGTACATGATGTGGATCGCGAAGAAGCACACCACGCCGGCGACGCCGATGTTCGCGAAGAACGGTCCCGGGTCGGCGATCTGGTGGGGGACGAGCGGGTGCCATTGCGGGGTCAGGCCGACGCCCATGCCGACCAACGAGGCGTGCAGGAAGCCCAGGATCATGCCCATGAAGGCCCCGCCGTGGACCCATACCGTTTCCATGAGCCAGCCGTAGAGGAGGCCGAACGCACCACCGATGGCGAGATGCATCGCAAGGCCGAGCAGGAACGCCGCCGGGCCCGGCTGCGTGCCGAACATCGTGCCCAAGATGAGCTCGAGGCGGATGGGCAGCCCGATCGCACGAAGCACCGCAGAGACGGCGCTGATCGCGCCTGCGCCGATGACACCGTAGACGATGGCCCGTTGAGCTCGCATGGTCGACCTCCAGCCCGACGAACCGGGCCTCTTGTCGAGGTGCATCAGCTGGGCCAGGGCGCCCCGAGCACGAGCATGAAACAGCATCTTTCTTCGCTTCCGAGGTACCATCACCGGTGCGCATGGCGGCTAGCGGCAACGGAGCCTCCGACGGACCGAACGAGCACCGCGAACAACGCGCGGCGCCGCGCGCGAGCGTCGCCGCCGCGCAGGTCGAAGCCTTGCTCGGGGCGCTCGACGGAGCGACCGAGCCCGCGGAGCGCGCCGAGATCCTCGTCGAGGTCGCGCGACGCATGATGGGCGATCTCGGCGACGCCGGGCAGGCCATCGATGCGCTCGTCGAGGCCTGGAAGGCCGACCCGACACAGGAGGTGATCCTCGACGTCCTCGAGCCCATCGTCACGGCCGAGCGCCGCTGGGCCGAGATCATGGAGATCACGCGCACGCTCGCGAGCGGCGAGCGCGAGAAGACGCGCGCCGTCGCCTATGCCGAGGCCATGGTCCGCTGGCTCACGCGCGAGGTGCCCGATCCCGATCTGGCGCGGCAGTGGCTCGAGCGGATCCGCGGGCTCGACTCGACGCACTGGCAGATCCACATGCTGCAGGCCGCGCTCTCGCGCGAGCACGGCGACTCGAAGCGCGAGCTCGAGGAGCTCGACCTCGCGGTCCTCTCCGCGAAGCGCGCCGACGATCGCGCGCGCATCCACCTCATGATGGCGGAGCGCTACAAGGACGAGTCGCTCCGCACCTTCAGCCTCGCCTCGGCCAAGAAGCACTTCGCCGCGGCGCACAAGCTATTCCCGCGCGCGATGGATGCGCTGCGCGGCCTCGAGCAGATCGCCATTCGCGAGAACGACAAGACGGCGATCGCCGACGTCCTCAGGAGGCAGGCCGACGCCGACCTCGACGACGCGGGGCGCATCACCGTTCTCTTGTGGCTCGCGAAGATCGAGGAGGAGGACTTCCGCAAGCCGGAGGCCGCCGCGAAGACGCTCGAGCGTGTCATCGCCATCGCACCGGGTCACTCCATCGCCATCGACGGCCTCGAGCGCACGTATGGCGCAGCGCGCGCGTGGCCCGAGCTCGCCGCCGTGCTCGAGCGCGCCGTGACGTCGACGCCGGATCCCCAGGTCCGCGTCGGGCGCCTCGAACGGCTCGGTGCCGTCCTCGAGACGAAGATGGGCGACGCGCGCGCCGCGGTCGCGACGTACGAGCGCCTCCAGAAGGTCATGCCCGAGGAGGAGACCGTCCTCTCCGAGCTGGCGCGTCTCAACGAGAAGCTCGGCGACGTGCGCGCGGCCGTGCAGTATCGCGAGCGTCTCGCCGATCTCGCGCCGGTGCCTTCGACGCGCGCTCGCATGCACGTCATCGCGGGGCAGCTGCTCGTGCCGACGGACGCGGCGTCGGCGCGGCAACAGTTCGAACGCGCCGTTGCGGCCGATCCGTCGAGTCAGGCGGCCTGGAATGCGCTGCTCTGGGACGCACGCGCCGAAGGCGACGTCGCCCGTACCGAGCGTTACCTCGAAGAGCGCGCCCGCAAGACGGAGACGCCACGCGCTCGCGCGTCGGCCTTCGTGGAGCTCGCCGATGCGCGCGCGAAGCGGGGCGACGGCAACGGCGCGCGTCGCGCGTTCGAAGAGGCGGCCGCCGCGGATCCGACCAACGAGACCGCGGCCGTCGCGCTCGTCACCGTGCTGGTCGAAGAAGGTCGTTACGCCGAGGCGGAGCCGCTGTGCGACGTCGCCATCTCGGCGGCGGAGCGCGACAAGGACACCGAGCGCATCCTCACGGTGCGCCGCGCACAGGCGCGAGCCGCCACCGCGCTGGGCAAGCCCGATCGCGCGCTCGTCGCCACGCTCGCCGCGTACAACCTGCGGCCGGACTCCCTCGAAGTGAAGGAGATGCTCGTCGCCGCCGCGGTGCCGATGCGTGCCGATCCGCAAATCCTCACCGCGCGCCAGGCGCTGGTGGACATCGCCGATGCGCCGGACGGTCTCTCCGTCGAAGCGCGCGCGGGGCTCGCCGACATCCTGGTGCTCACCGGTGACGCCGATCGCGCGGCCGTGCTCTATGACGACGTCCTCCAGGAAGCGCCCGAGCACGGCTCGGCGATGGCCGGTCTCGCGCAGCACCACACCGCGTCCGGTAATCCCGTCGCGGCGCTGAGCCTCAAGCGACAGCTCGCTCAGGCCATCGCGGATCCGGACGAGAAATTCGCGGAGCTCGTGAGCATCGCCGAGCAGTTCGCCACGAAGGCCGGCAGCGACGAGCTCGCCGCCGAGGTCTACGAGGAGGCGCGCCAGGTACGGCCGCGCGATCTGCCCGTCCTCCACAAGCTCCTCGCGCTGTATCCGAAGCTCGGGAAGTGGGCGTCGCTCTTCGACGTGCTCCGGTCCATCGCGGAGACCGACTCGGATCCGGCGCGCAAGGCGAAGACGCTCTACACGATGGCGCACATCGCGAAGGACGAGCTCGCCGATCGCGGCGCCGCGCTCCGTCTCTACGAGCAGGCGCTCGACGTCGATCCGTCACAGCTCGTCGCGTTCGAGAACATCGTGCGCATCCTCACCGAGGATCGCGACTGGCTCGGCCTCGAGCAAATGTACAAGCGCATGATCGGTCGCGCGCTCGCGGGCGGCGAGCGCGACGTCGGTCTGCAACATGCACTCTACAAACAAATCGGCCTCGTCTATCGCGACCGCCTGAACAACCCAGCGCAGGCGATCACCGCCTACCAAGCGGCCGTGCATCTCCGGCCCGACGACGAGCAGGGACAGACCATCCTCCGCGAGCTGCTGTCCAATACGGGGCAGGGGCAGGGCGCGGTCGCCATCACCATCGAGCGCATCCTGCGCGAGCCGCTCGAGCCCGCGCCGTATCCCGCGCTCTTCGAGCTGCTCGTCGCGCAGGGTGCTCGCGATCGCGCGCTCTGCGTCGCCTCGGCGATGCGCTTCCTCGGCATCGCGCACGCCGGCGCGCAGGGCCTTCGCACGTCGTATCCGCAGCCGCCCATCGAGGGCATCGTCCAGGACCTGGGGATGGACGGCTACCGCGAGCTGCTCCACCACGAGCTCGATCCCGCGCTCACCGAGATCTTCGAGGTGGTCGGCCCCGCCGTCGTCGACATCGCCATCTCGCGGCTGGGGTTGCGCGATCGGCTCACGCATCCTGGTCCGGCGCTGAACGGCTACGATTGGCTCGGCAAATCGGTCGCGCGCGCGGGGACGATCCTCGGCGCTCCGCCGCCGCGCGTGTTCCAGCGCAAGGGCCCCGGCCCGGCGCTCGTCGCCGCCGCAACGAAGCCGGCGTCGCTGCTCGCGCATCCTCCGGCGCTCGGCGGCATTCCCGCCGACGTCATCGCGTTCATGATCGGCAAGCGCGTCTTCGAGACGTCGCCGCCGATGCTGGCGCGCGCGCTGTGTCCTTCGCTGTCCGAGCTGAAGGCGCTGGCGCAGTCTGCCGCGCGCATCGCCACCGATCAGACGGAGCCCGGCGATCTCCCGCTCAAGGAACGCCTCAAGCGCGAGGACATCGGGCGCATCGCTGCGGCCGTCAATCATGCGATGGGCACCACCGGCAAGCTCGACGTCCTGCGCTGGTCGCAACGCGCCGACGTCTCGGCGTCGCGCGCGGGGCTCCTGCTCGCCGGCGATCTCGAAGCGGCCCGCGCGGCGATCGCGTTCGAGGCGCAATCACCGAGCGATTTCACGCCGCGCGAGAAGATGAAGGAGCTCGTCGTCTGGTTCCTCGGCGAGTCGAGCGCGACGATGCGGCGGCGGCTCGGCGTCGCGCTCTAGCGCGTGCACAGCCGCCGTCGATCGAACCTCTTCAGCCGTTCGCTCTGCCCGGCTCCTTCATGCGGAGCTTCCCGTCCTTGACGAGACGTTCGAGCTCCTCGACGAGCTTGCTCACCACCTGAATCTCGACCTGCGTGAGCTGCTGCCAGAGCTGGCTGTTCGCGTCCTTGCTGTACTTCCGGTACGCCTCGAGCCCCTCGAGCTTCGCATGCAGGGCGCTGATGACGTTGTATGCGTCGTTGGTAATCGGCGAACCGATCCCTTGCGTCTGACCCTGACCCGGCTGCACGTTCTGCTGCATCGTCGCCATGATGGCCTCCTTTCACATCCGAACGCGCGGCCGATGCAAGGGCCGGGCGCGCGTCGTGCGTGACAGGAACGGACCGTGCGTGGCGAAACGGTGAGCGTCGCTTCGCCGCGCGTCGTGCGATCGCGCTCCACCATCGCGTTCTCGCGCCGATCGCGCGCGCCGCGCTGGCGCTGTGCTGGCGCTGCCACGAGCTCCGGCTCGGAACGCGCATTGCACTGCACATGCGCCCCCAAGCACGTCGGGGCAAGCACGAGGAGGCCTTCGATGGACCGGAGCTTCGACATCTTTCGCATGGGCGCCAACGGCGCCGACCCCGACCGCGGCACGGCCCGCTACGACCAGACGCGTGACGCGCGCACGAACCGTTCGGACGATCCGCCCTTCGAGCACGGCATTCATCACCACCCGGACGAGTGGGGACACCACGCGCAGCGGCTCGACCGTTCGGCGGACTATGGCTATGGCGTTCGCGACCAGCGGGCCGACGATCGCGAGCGTTACCGCACGGGCTTCGAGCGCGGCGACGCATGGCGGCACCAGGACGACGAGATGGAGCGCGGCCGTTACCACCAAGGCATGTCGCGCATGTCCGGCGTCTCCGACATGACGGGCTTCCCGCGGTCGAACTACGGCAACACAGCGCGCAACGAGCCGTATCCGCCGAGCCGTGCGAACCCCGAGGTCTGGCGAGGACGCAACGAGGACTACGACTTCTGGGGGCGCGAACGTCACCCGTCTGGTCAGGGCGGGCAGGGTGGAGGTCAGGGACATCCGAGCCTCTGGCAACGCGTGAAGGGCGCGTTCTCCGGCAAGGGCCCGAAGAACTACGTGCGCTCCGACGACCGCATCCACGAGGACGTCTGCGAGCACCTCACGCATCATCCGTACATCGACGCGAGTGACATCGAGGTCATCGTGCGCGACGGCGAGGTGACGCTCAGCGGCTTCGTCGACGCGCGCATGGTGAAGCGCGCCGCCGAGGAGGCCTGCGACGACGTTCGCGGCGTGAAAGACGTGCACAATCACCTGCGCGTAAGGCCACAGAACCCCTGAGCACGAGCGTTCGACGAGCGTGGTAGCATCGCTGCCTCGCTCGGATGGATGCGCTAATCGGGCTGACCAGGACCGATCGGTCCCTCGATGTCGTCGGGGTCGCCACCGCGGTGGCGCTGCTCGGCCTCGCGCACTTCCTGCTGCCGAAGGCCGACAAGGCTCGCACGCGACTTCCTCTCGCGTACCTGCTCTTGGCGGCGCTCTTCGGTGTGCTCGCGGAGGTGCTCGAGGGCAACGCCAACGTCGGCCGCGTCTTCGCGTTCCTCTACACGTTCTTCCTGCTCGCCTCGTGCGGGCGCAGCATCGTGCTGCTCGCCGTCGACGTCGTCTTCGGTCGGAGAACGCATCGCGCGCCGCCGCGGATCTTCCGCGATGTCACGCAAGCGGTCGTCTACGTCATCGTCCTGATGCTCACGCTGCGTGCGGTGGGGGTCGAGCCGAGCTCGCTCCTCACGACCTCGGCGCTGCTCACGGCAGTGATCGGTCTCGCGCTCCAGGACACGCTCGGAAACATGGTGAGCGGCCTCGCGCTGCAGATGCAGCGGCCCTTCGAGGTCGGTGACTGGATCCAGTTCGACCCCGATCCCCGGCAGATCGGTCAGGTCACCGAGGTGAACTGGCGCGCCACGACGGTGATGACGAGCGAGCTCGTCGAGCTGATCGTTCCGAATGCGCTGCTTGCGAAGGCGCCCATTCGCAACTACTCGCGACCCTCGCCCGTCTCGCGTCGCACCATCACCGTGCAAGGTCCCTACGAGTCGTCGCCGCGGCGCGTGCACGACTCCATCCTCGCGGCCATGGCCAACACGCCGGGCGTCCTCGCCGATCCTCCGCCGTGGGTCCAGACGCGCAACTTCGGCGAGAGCGGCATCGAGTACGCCATTTATTTCTTCACCGACGACTTCGCCTCCCGCGATCGCGTCGACGGTCACGTGCGCGATCGCGTGTGGTACGCGCTGCAGCGCGGCGAGGTGCAGATCCCTTATCCGCAGCGCACCGTGCACATGCATGCCGTCTCCGACGAGAGCCGTGGTCGCTCGCTCGAGAAGGAGCTGGGGCGCCGCGATCAGGTGCTCCGCTGCGTGGACTTCCTCGACGTGCTGCCGCCCGAAGCGCATCGCGCGCTCGCCGCCGCCGCGGTGGTCCGGCTCTATGCGCCCGGCGAGGTCATCGTGGCTCTCGGCGATTCGTCGGGCGAGCTCTTCATCATCGATCGCGGTGAGGTGATCGTGGAGCTGCCCCGCGAGGACCGCACGCCGCGCGAGATCGCACGTCTGTCATCCGGCAAATTCTTCGGTGAGATGGGCCTCATGACCGGCGAGCAACGCAAGGCGACGGTGCGCGCGCAAACCGAGGTCGAGCTGCTCGTGGTGAGCCACGAGGCGTTCCACTCCACGCTCGCCGCCAACACCGGCGTCATCGAGAAGATCAGCGACCTCTTGCTCGAGCGACAAGCGGAGCTCGAGGCGGTGGCCTCCACGCGCGACACGATGATCGAGCCGAAGGACGATCGCTCGAAGCGCCTCATCAGCCAGATCAAGAGCTTCTTCAAGCTATGAGGGGTCCATGTTGCTCGCCGACGTCCTGACCGTGCTCGATGAGCTCGCGCCTCTTCGCTACGCGGAGAGCTGGGACAACGTCGGGCTCCTCGTCGGCGATCCCGCGGCCGACATCGCGAAGGTGCTCGTCACCGTCGACTACACCGCCGACGTGGCGATGGAGGCGGTGGCCGGTGGAGCGAGCCTCGTGGTCGCGTATCACCCGCCGATCTTCGCCGCTGTGAAGCGCGTCCCGCATCACGCGCTCTGGGCGGATGCCCTCCGCCGCGGCATCGCGCTCTACAGCCCGCACACCGCGCTCGACGTCGCTCGCGACGGCACGAACGATTTTCTCGCGGATGCGTGTCGTGTCGACATGCCGAGTCGCTTGGCGCTCCGCCCCTTCTCGTCATCTGGCGCATCATCCGGCGGAGCAGGCAGCGGCAAGGCGGAGCCGGGAGGGATCGGCCTCGGTCGCGTGGGGAACGCGCCGGTCATCCAGCGGTCCGAGCTCGTCACGCACCTCAAGAAGGAGCTCGAGCTCGCGTACGTCCTCGTCGCCGGACCGCTCGACGTCCCGGTCACGCGCATCGCGGTGGCTGCGGGCGCGGGAGGCGAGCTGCTCGAAGATGCAGTGCGCGCCGGCGCCGAGGTCTTCGTCACTGGTGAGGTGCGCCATCACGACGCGCTCGCGGCGGCGCGTCGTGGCGTGACCGTCATCGCCACGCTCCACTCGAACAGCGAGCGCGCAGCGGTACGCGCTTATGCGGCTCGCCTCGGTGCGCGGCTCGAGGGCGTCGCCGTGACGACGAGCCTCGCGGACGCCGATCCGTTCGTCGTCGTGTGACGTGCGCTCTTACTTGATCTTGCCGATGGCATCCGTCCAGTGCTCGATCTCGGCGGCCGGTACGTTGCCGAACGGCGGAACGCGCGCATCGGAGTAGCCGCGCTCCTGGATGTCGAAGAGATACTGCTCGCGCGAGAGGAGCGTGCCGTTGCACACGGGGACGTCCTCGGGCTCGCGCTCCGCTGCCTGGCGCGCGAGGAGCTGCTCCATCACCCACGGGGGGACCTTCCGGCGCTCGCGCGGGTACACGAAGCTGTAGAACACGAGGTGCCCGAGGAGCACGCGCCAGTTCTCGCCCACGCGATCGAGGAGGCGCTTCCAGTTCAGCGTGTCGCCCTTCGCCGCGATGAGATGGTAGATGTCCGCGCCGTCGAAGCGTTCGCGCTCCATGACGAAGCACTTGCTCCAGATCACCTCTTCGATCGGGCAGAGCAGTGCCGGCTCGTCGAAGATGGTGACGGTCACGGCCGACTCGAACCAGTGCTCGTCGACCTGGCACAGCCCGTTCGCCGAGGCATAGATGAAGTCGACGAAGTGGTCCCCGCACCACGCCTTCGCGAGCCAGTGCGGAAAGGTCTCGTCCGTGGTGTAGCCCTTGTCGCGCAGCGACTCGAGGGCGCGCGGCAGATCGCGACGGCAGAGAAAGACGTCGAGGTCTTTCGTGTCGCGCGCGATCCCGGCGTAATGCTTGAGCGTAAATGCCCCACCGACGACGAAAGGTACTTCGGCGTCCGTGAGGGTTCGCACCGTGTCTCCATAGAATTGCCCCGCTGAAGAGGAAACCATCCGCCGCGTGCTCAGCGGGGAACGATGGCGCCGAGCACTCTTGGTGGGTTGGAAGATCGAAGACATCACTGCGATCCTCCTTCAAGCCTTGGGCCACGCCCCAGGTCGCAGCGGCGCGCCCGGACGGTGCGGCGCGTCATGTCGCATGGCGGAGGTACGATCATTGCGACATGAGGCTCGAGCATGACGCAGCCCGAGCACAGTGACGGCGGGACCGTGCGCCACACGATGCGCATCGCTGCGGTCGGCGACCTCCACGTGACGAAGGACTCCGCCGGTCAGTTCCGTCCCTTGTTCGCGCATCTCGACGGTCGTGCGGACGTGCTGCTGCTCTGCGGCGATCTCACCGACTATGGCCTCGCCGAGGAGGCCGTCATCCTCGCGAAGGAGCTCTCCGGGGTGAAGATCCCGATCCTCGCCGTGCTCGGCAACCACGACTTCGAGTCGGGTCATGCCGACAAGGTGTCGGAGCTCCTCTGCGAGGCAGGCGTGAAGGTCCTCGACGGCGGCAGCCACGTCATCGACGGTGTCGGCTTCGTCGGCATCAAGGGCTTTGCCGGCGGATTCGGGCGGGGAACGCTGGGACCGTGGGGCGAGCCGATCATCAAGCGCTTCGTGAAGGAGGCGCTCGACGAGGCCTTGAAGCTCGAGTCCGCCCTCGCGCGCCTGCGGGCCGATCGCCGCGTCGCCATGTTGCACTATGCACCCATCCGCGCGACGGTCGAGGGAGAGCCCGAGGAGATCTTCCCTTTTCTCGGGTGCAGCCGCCTCGAGGAGCCGCTCGAGCGCTACCCCGTGACCGTCGCGTTCCACGGACACGCGCATCGCGGCTCGCTCGAAGGGCGCACGCGCGTCGGAACGCCGGTCTACAACGTCGCGTTGCCGCTGCTCCGCCGGCAGCTCAGCGCAGAGCTTCCGATCCGCATTCTCGATCTGCCCTGAACGCCTCGCGTGGCGCTTTGGTGTGTCTCGAAGGCGCGCTTCGTACGCCGCGTCGAACGCTTCGCGAGAAGGAACGCGCGTTGCTCGTGTCCGCCGGCGGAGGTCATGGCGCGATGAAGCAACGAGAGCTGAAGGGTGCCGTCGTGGTCCTGACGGGTGCCTCGAGCGGGATCGGTCGCGCGGCCGCGTTCCGGTTTGCGGCGCGTGGGGCACGGCTCGTGCTCGCGGCGCGTGACCCGGACGCGCTCGAAGAGGTGGCCGTCGAATGTCGCGACACCTACGGCGCGCAGGTCGCCGCGCTGGTCACCGACGTTCGCGACGAAGGCAGCGTCGAGGCCCTCGCGAACGTCGCGGTGGAGCGGTTCGGAGGCATCGACGTCTGGGTGAACGACGCGGCCGTGTACATGATGGGCAACCTCGAGGACTGCCCGGCGAAGGCGATCCAGGCTCTCCTCGACACCAACGTGATGGGCGCGGTGCACGGTACGCGCGCCGCGATGACGGTCTTCCGCCGGCAGGGACGCGGTGTGCTCATCAACATGGGGTCGGTGGCCGGAAAGATCTCGTACGCCAAGGCCGGCGCGTATTGCGCGAGCAAGCATGCCGTCCACGCCATCACCGAGGCGCTTCGTCAGGAGATCCGCGGTACGGACATCCATGCGTGCCTCGTCGTTCCCGCGACCGTCGACACGCCGCTGTTCCAGCATGCTGCAAACTACACGGGTCGGGAGATGGTCGCGATGAGGCCCGTCTACAAGGCCGATCGCGTGGCGCGGGCCATCGTCGGCCTCGCCGAGCGGCCGCGGCGCGAGGCGGTCATCGGCGCCGCGCCGGTCCTGATGACCCTGTTCGATCGCATCGTGCCGTGGCTCTTCGAGCGCGTGATGCGCGCGCTCGTCGACGTCGATCACCTCGGCCCCGCCGCCGCGGTCCGCAGCAGTGGAAACCTCACGGGGCCGCGCGGCCCGCACGCGATCGACGGCGGATGGAGGGCGCGACGGAGCCCGACCACGAAGCTGCTTGCGGGCGTGCGCACGGCAGCGCTGCCCGTGCTCACCTCCGGCGGCTGAGACGAACGCTCAGGCGTCCGCGCTCGCGGCGTCTGCGCTCGAGGCATCGACTGTCGCCGCCGGCGCGTTTGCTGCGAGCTGCGCATCGATCCGCTTCAGGTAGGCCTCGAGGTTCGGCAGTCCTCGCGCGACGTCGGTGAGCGGCGAGGGCTTCGCCCAGCGCACGATGTTGGCGAGGAACGCGTACGCGATGACGTCGATGGTGTGCAGCTCCGCGCCGAGGAGATAGGGACCGTCGCCGAGCATTCCCGAGATCGCCTCGAGGTCCGCCTTACCGAACGCGTAGATCTCGTCGGGCGTGTGCCGTCCGATGCCCTGCGCGACCGTCGACGCGATCACCTTCTTGCGAATGATCCCCGGCACGAACCAGCGCAGCGGCGCCGGAATGACCTTCTCGATGCGCGGCCGGACCTCCTCCCAGCCCGCGTCGTCGCCCCAGCGCGACCATACCATCACGAAGTAGAGGCTCTCCTCGAACAGGCGCTTCAACACGTGCGAACGAGCGCGACTGGCCGCGTCCAGCGCGCGGTCGAGCGGCTTGTCGGCCTTGTCCTCGAGGTACGCGAGGATCGCAGACGAGTCCGCGATCCGGCGTCCCTCGACCTCGATGATCGGGAGCTTGCCCTTGGGCGCCTTCCGCGGATCTCCCAGAAAGACCTTGTAGGGCACCTTCTGGAGCTTGAGATAGATCTCCACCTTCATGCAGAAGGGGCTCATGCTCTCGACTTTGTCGGTGCCCGGCATCGTGTGGAGGGTGATCACCGCGGCAGGATGCACCCCCGATAGCACGGCCGGCAAGTGGCAAAGGCCGTCGATCTACGCTCGAGCGGAGAGACTCTTTGCCTCGGGGACAGCGCGCCTCATTGCGGTCTGCCGCGTGCAGGGCATGATGCAGCGATGAGCGGCAGTGTCGGAGTGGTGCGAGCGTTCGGTCAGACCGACGTCGGGTTGGTCCGTGAAGCGAACGAAGACTCGTTCACGATGGCCGAGCTCTCGAAGGCTCAGCGATGGCAGGGCGGCGCAGCGGCGCAATGGTCCACCACGGATGCGGGCGTGCTGCTCCTGGTCTCGGACGGCATGGGTGGCGCGAAGGCGGGCGAGGTCGCGAGCGCTCTCTCGGTCGAGGCGGTGCTCGGCGGCATGGTGCGCGCGGTCCGCGAGAAGCCGGCCGATGGCGAGATGCTCCGGCGCGTGATCGAGATGGCGAGCGAGAAGGTGTACGAGGCGGGCAAGCGTCCGGATCGACGAGGCATGGGCGCGACGATGACGGCGGCGCTGATCGTCGGCACCACCGCCTATGTCGCGCAGATCGGCGACTCGCGCATGTACCTGCTGCGGGGTGGACAGATCGGTCAGGTGACGCACGATCAGAGCTACGTGCAGATGCTCGTCGATGCGGG
>JAXDMI010001030.1:0-2521 GCA_034666145.1 Myxococcales bacterium
CGGAGCGCGCGAGGATCGCGAAGCCGATGACGATCCAGAACGCCTCCTTCAGCCGCTTGAGCACGATGAACGCCGGCCCGAGTGACGCCGCGTCGGGCACACCGTACGCCTGCAAAACAGCCAGATAGCCGACATCCTGCACGCCGATGCCCGCCGGCGCGAACATCGCCGTGGACCGCACGACGGAGAGCGCCGCATCGAACGAGAGCACCTCGATGACGCCCAGCGGCGCGCCGAGCAAGCGCAGGATGACGTAGCTCTCGAGGCCCTCGAAGACCCAAAGACCGAGCATGCGCCATGCCGCCTCCGCGCCCGCGCGCTTGTCCTGCGAGAGCCGCGCGAGCTGTACGTCGGCGCGCGCGAAGTGGTGGCGACGCGCCTCGATCCAGTTCTTCACGCGCGCGAAGCGCCCGAGCGTTCCCGAGATGCGTCCCGCGATCTGGCCCCGGGAGGCGAGCGCCTCGATGGCGATCGAGAGGAGGACGAGCCCCGTCGCCGCGACGAACACCGAGACGAAGAGCACGTCGCTCCCCATGAGCACGCGTGAGGCATGGAGGATGGAGCTCGCGCCGAGCGCGCCGCAGATCGCGACGTAGCCGCCGTGCATGCGCACCACGGTCCAGCGCTTCGCCGTCGACGCCGCGAACACGTCGACCGCCGGGATCCCGGTGCGGCGTGAGACGAGCAGCGGCGAGATGGCATCGGCCCACATCGCGCCGGCGGGAGCGCTGTTGGTCACCGCCTCGGTGCCGATGCGGACGACGAAGAGCGTCCGCCACGATGCCTTCCGACCGAGCGCGGCGAGGAGGCCCTTCCAGGCCCACGCATCCATGGCGAGCGCGAACGGGAACGGCACCACCACGAGGACCGCCGCCGGACCGATCGCCTCGATCCTCTCCCAGGCCGCGGCGAGGTTCGACTTCGCGAGCGCATGGACGAACAGCCCGACGCATGCCGCAAAGGCGACCCACCGCAGGATCGAGAGCCCGCGCCCGGAGGACGACGGCGGCGTTGACGGGGCGGCCTCCTCCACCATGAGAGCGTGCGGGAGCCTACTGCATCCCGTCAATGCGACGAGAAAGCAGCCAGAATCCGCTTGACCCTTCGCGAGCGAGCCCGAGACGCCGTCGTGACTCAGGCATGAGTTGACAAACCTGGCACGTCAGCCAATCTGCGCCACGTTGAGTCCGGTCCTTCCCTGCCGTCTCGTCTCCGGAGCTTCATGAATCCAGGTCGTCTTCTCGCCGGCGGACTCGCTCTCGGAGCGGGGCTCCTCACTGCGTCTGCGCTCCCTGCGTGCGGCAGCGACGCGACCAACAACAAGGACTTCGGCCAGCCGCCCAACGCCGCGATCTTCAACCCCGGGCTCGGTGGCGGTGACGGTTACGGCTACGGCAGCCCCGCGTCGGTGACGCCGTTCGTGTGTCCCGACACGCTGAAGCGCTGCGCGTCGACCGTCACGTATCCGTTCAACGGCGAGACGTCCGTCGAGCTGCGCGGCGATTTCGGGGGCCCCGACACGTGGGTCACCGGCAAGCCGATGACGAAGTTGGGCAACGTCTGGACGGTCGACATCAACGTCCCGTTCGGCAAGGCCATCCAGTTCAAGTTCTTCGTCAACGGCACCACGTGGACCATCGACGCCGCGCAGCCGAAGATCACCGACGACCAGGCGAACACGAACAACACGCTCGCTGCGAAGACCTGCGACCCCGCCATCTGCGAAGAAGAAGGCGCGCTCCCCGCGGGCGTCTTCGACTGGCGCGACTCGGTCATCTACTTCGTGTTCGTCGACCGCTTTCTCGACGCCAACCCCGCCAACAACTGCACCGTCCCCGGCGTCTCGCCCGAGAACGGCGGCATCGCCAACTACAAGGGCGGCGACTGGGCCGGCGTCACGCAGAAGATCAACGACAACTACTTCAACGACCTCGGCGTCAACACGCTGTGGATCACGGTGCCGTTCAACAACCCCGAGGTCGCGGGGCAGGGCGTCGGCGGCGACACGCACCAGTACTCCGGCTACCACGGCTACTGGCCGAAGCTGGACAACAGCGACCCGACGGTGCTCCAGCCGGAGACGTGCTTCGGGTCGTTCGTCGATCTCAAGACGCTCATCTCCACCGCGCATGCGAAGGGCCTGAAGGTCCTCTTCGACTACGCGATGGTGCACGTGCACGACTCGTCGGCGGTGTTCGCGGCGCACAGCGACTGGTTCTGGCCGAACAGCAAGAACGGCTCACCGGACTGCATCTGCGGCGGCGCCTACTGCAAGTGGGAGACGGACCCGGAGCGCTGCTGGTTCACGAGCTACCTGCCGCACTGGAACTACACGAACGCGACCGCGCGCGATTACTCGGTCACGCAGGCCGTGGAGTGGATCAAGCAGACGAAGGACGCCTCCGGCTTCGGCGTCGACGGCTTCCGCGCAGACGCCATCAAGCACGTCGACATCTCGTGGCTCACCGAGCTGCGCTCGAAGATCAAGGCCGACATCACCGCGACGCAGACGCCGCCGCAG
>JAXDMI010001031.1:0-10528 GCA_034666145.1 Myxococcales bacterium
CGCGCGCATCGCTCGCGCTGCGGCTCGAGCCGCCGAAGCTGATCGCGGAGCGCGTGTCGGCGCTCGCGCTGTCGATGACGTCGTTCCAGGAGCTCGGCTTGCTCGCCGCCGAGGCCTGGCTCGAGGCCGGCGACCCGCGACGCGCGATGCCGTATGCGCGCGACCTCGTGGATGCGCCAGGCGTCGACGAAGGGCTCTTGCTCCGCGCGAAGCGTCTGCTCGCGCGCGCGGTGGGCGCGGCGCCCGAGAAGCATCAGACGTTCGCGGACAGCATCCCCGCGGCAGCGATGCCCCCGAGCCAGAGGCCGCCGCCCGTCGCCTCGAAGAGCCGGAGGCCGTCGGCGCCTCCGGTATCGGTGCCCGACCCCGCGGGGCACAGCGCCTTCTCGTTCACGCCGGCGAAGAGCCGCGTGCCCACCGAGCGCGAGCGCGAGCGCGACGGCGAGCGCGAAGAGGACCTTCAGCGTCCTTCGACGGCGCCTGGTCTGGGGTCCGCTCCGCCGCTGCTCATGCCGAACAAGCGCGGCAACGTGGCGACGGAGCGAGAGTCGGAGCGCGGGCCGATGTCGGCTTCGGCCGCGCCGCCTCGCGTGCCGCCGCCGCTGCCGGCCGCGGCGCGTGCATCGGCACCTCCGCAGTCGCCGTCTCTCTCGGCTCCGCCGCCGCCGATGGCACCGCCTGCGCCGCCTTCGTCGCCCGCGCCGACGTCGTCGGAGCGTTCGCCGTCACCGCGCCCGCCGCCGCTGCCTCGGCGTCGACCGCAGAGCGCCGAGCTGATGCCGAGCGCGCCGCCGCCGCCGCTCGAGCTCGATCTCTCGCCGCCCGCCGATCTCGCAGCGTCGTTCACGCTCGATCTCCCCGGCCCCGAGTTGCCGCCGCCGAAGGCGTCGATGCCTCCGAGCGACCCGCCCGAAGAAGGTCGCACGGCATCGCAGCCTCCGCGTCGTCGTCGCAGCATGGGCGTCGTGCAAATGGAGTCGCGCGCACCGCCGGGCTTCGATCCGCGCGCGGAGCCGGAGGGAAACGATCCTCCGCCGGGCGCGAGCAGCTCGGGCACATCGCGCTCGTCGACGGGACGCGACGTCTTGGCGAGCAAGGACACGCTGCGCGGCAAGGACCTCGACGAGGCGCGTCGCAACGCGCGTCGCTCCTCGGTGCCGCCGCCTCCCGGTCTCCCGCGCGAAGATGCACACGCGCGACCGACGCCGCTGCGGCCGCCGCCCTCTTCGCCGGTGCCCATGCCGCCGCGCTCGGGTCGGAACGCACAGCCGAGCCGCGAGGCGCCGCCGCTGAGCCAAGAGCTGCCGCCGATGCGCGCGCCGATGCCGACGCCCGTTCTCGACGCGGACCTTCCCCCGTCGTCGACCGAAGAAGTGGCAAGGACACTCGAGCGCGAGAAGAGCATCCGGCGCAACAGCTCGACGAACCTCGGCCGCGCGCCGTCGGCGATCGAGCTGGCCATGCACGGCGCATCGCTGCCGCCGTATCGGCTCGAGAATCCGCCACCGCTCTTGCCGAAGGCGCCGCTCTTGCCGAAGCTCGGTGGCACCGCCGACGAGCTCGCCGAGCATCTCGCTCTTCCCGCCGGGCTCGGCAACGACGGTCGACCGTTCGACGCGCTGCCGAAGTCGGTTCTCGAGGCGCGTGTATCCTTCACGCTTCTCGCGCGCGAGGTCGGCCTCGACTACCGGCTCAAGCGCGGCATCGAGCTCCGCGCCGACGTCAGCGGTCTCGAGGCGGTCCAGTCGGTGCTGCTAGAGTCGTTCCCCGAGCACGCCATCCGCACCCCCGAGGACGCCTACGAGCTCCGTCGTCACGGCGCGCTCCTCAGCGAGATCCTCGCGCGGCGACTCGACGCCGAGTGGATCGACATCTCCCCGAACGAGCTCGGCTACTGGGCGATGATCGTTCCGCCCGATACGCGCGTCTGGCCGTTCGGTCGCGTCGCTCGCCTCGTCGAGATGGGACACAAGGAGCGCGATCTTGTGAGCTACTTCTTCGAGCTCCAGAGCCGCGCGCGCGGTCGTTGAGCGCCGATACGACGAGCCGCCTCGGCGCTGCTACGATGACAATCGGATGCCGCGCATCGAGCTCGAGCGTATCGAGGAGGTCGACGAGACCTCGCAGAGCTCCACCGAGAGCTTCGATCGAATTGCGTTCGCCGAGCGCGCGCTCGCCCTCGTGCGACCGCCCGGAACGACGGTCGCGATCTGTCCGGGCACGCGGCGCGTGCGCGTCCAGGCCGGCCGCCAATGGGGCGCGGCGATGGGACAGCGCTGGGCGGTCCTCTCGGTGCCGATGAACGCGTCACGTCGCGCGATCGCGAACGCGGTCCTCGAGCTCGGTGACGGCACCCCGCCGCGTGCGTGGGCGCTCGACGTCCTCCTTGCAGGTGCGAACGGTCCGGGAACGCCCTACCGCGGACACGAGCCGTGAGTCGTCCGGTCGGCCCGCGACCGACGCATCGCGCCGGCAGCGGCCCGCGCGAGCCTCACTACATCACGCGCATGGGCGCGCGCCGAATGCAGGACGAGCTCGTCGAGCTCCGCACGAAGCAGCGGCCGAAGATCGTGCAGGACGTCGCCGACGCTGCCGCGCAAGGCGATCGGAGCGAGAACGCCGAGTACATCTACGGCAAGAAGAAGCTCCGCGAGATCGACCGGCGCATCGAGTACCTCACGAAGCGGCTCGAGACCGCCACCGTGGTCGGTCCCGACGATCGGGAGGGCAGCGCGAACGACCGCGTCTTCTTCGGCGCCCTCGTCGACATCGAGGACGAGGACGGCAAAGCCATCCGCTACCAGATCGTCGGCGCCGACGAGATCGATCTCGGCGACTCCGAGCGGCGGCGCATCAGCTATCGCTCGCCGCTCGGCCGCGCGCTGCTCAAGCGCAAGGTCGGCGAAACAGTCGTCTTCGCGAAGCCGAGCGGCGAAGCGGAGCTCACCATCGTCGCGATCGCGTACGAGTGAGTCGTCCGAAGGCGGATTCGAAAAGGTGAAGGGCGCGCCGGAGACCGGAGCGCCCTTGCTTTGCCTTGCCTTCGGGCAGAATCGTCGATGCGTGCCTACGGCTGGACGGTGTTGACCGTGATCTGGAACGACTCGCTCGTGCCGTTCGCGCCCTCGTGGAGGTAGCCGCTCGTCTTCACGCCGGCGTTGAGCGTGCGGTTCTTCGGGTCGACGGCGCCCGCGGGAACGGGGTTGGCGGTGTCGCCGTGCACGAAGCCGGCGTTGCCGTGCACGATGTGCGGGACGGAGTCGGCGTTCTTCACGACGACGGTGATCCCGTTGCCGGCCTGCGTCTGGAGCGGCGCGGGCGCCGAGCCGAACATCGGACCGAACCAGCCGTCGACGTAGCGCGTGCCGACCGCGGCGCGCATCGCATCGGCGTTGACCGGGATGGTCATCGTGATCTTCGGGTTGACCTTGAAGTTGGCGTTGGCGGTCGCCTCGACCGCAGCTGCCGTGGTGCCCGGCACGGAGGCCGTGATGACGAGCGCGGACGCGCTCCCCGGCGCGGAAGGTGCGGTGCCGGCGGGGACCTTGATGGTCAGCTTCGTCGTCACCGCGGTCGTGTTCAGCGTGAGGGTCGCCGGAGAGAAGGTGCCGGTCGCGCCGGTCGGCAGGCCCGTGAGGCTCATGGTCGCCGTACCGGTGAGGCCGGCCTTCGGCTCGACGCTCACGGTGAGGTCGACCGAGCCACCGAGATCGGAGGTCGGCGTCGCGTTGTCGACCGTGACGGCGAGCGTGCCGGCAACCGTGCCCGGGGTCGCGGGCGGCGGCGGCGTCGCCGTCGCGTTGGGGTTCGCGGGATCGGCGGGCTCGTCGGGCGCGTTCGGATCGTGGACCTGAACCTCACCGGACGCCGGGATCGCGGTCGCGCCGCGACCTCGCTGGGGGCCCGTCGAGGAGCTCGCGTCGCCGCAGCCGACAGCGAGGATGGAGACCGAGGCGAGTCCGATGGCGATGAGCAGGGCGTTCCGCATGGTGGCCCTAACTGCAAAGCTGACGCCATCGGCGGATCCCTCGTGCGCCACGATCTCCGACGTTGTGAGTGGTGCACTGTCGTCCGGCGCTCCGGCGGCGTCCGCCCACGAAACGCCTGAATTCACGCCTGTTACGCGGGAAGGCCCACGGACAGATTGCGCAAATCGACGGTCAGCGCGAGCCAGCCGGACCCCTCTGGTCGCGTCGCGATCCACGTCGGTTGCGGGCCCGCCCCCACACCACGAGGGGCAGCAGCCCCGTGGTGAGCCACGCGTGATCCAAGACCTTTTCGGTGCTGCCGACGACCTCGCAGCCGCACGTGGAGCGGCGCGCGGGCGTCTCGTCGGGCGTGCGTCCGGCTGCGCCGTCGAGGTAGCCGCCATCGCTCGCCGCCGTCGGTCGGGGCGCTCGCGGGAGGACCGCGGTTCGGGTCTCGGGCCAGGCCGCGGCGCACAGGCCCCCCCCCGCATCGGGGTCGGTGCCGGCGTCCGCACCGCAAGCAATGGGACCGCGGACGTCGGCGAAGGTCGCGATGGTGGAGACGGTAGCGCCGCGATCGCGCGAGAGGGCGATGGCCGGGCCGCCGAGCGTTGCCGGATTCTCGCAGACGAAGAGGCGTCCACCCGGCGCATCGTGGAGGCAGAGGACGCCGTGGTTCGTGACCCGCTCGAAATGCTCGCCGCGATCCGTCGATCGGAAGATGCCGTCTTGCGGAAGCCCGGAGCCGGCGAAGTACGTGAGCCCGTCGCCGCTCTTCGCGAAGCCGAACATCGCGCTGTCCATCGCGAGGACCTCCTTGAACGTCTTGCCGCCGTCGGGGGTGACGAGCACGGTGCTGCCCGTCGTGTGGAGGTGCCGGAGGAGGACGCGGTTCGGATCCTTCGGGTCGACGGCAGCGATGAAGAAAGGGCCCGCGTGCTCGAGGCCGTTGGCGGCCCCGGTGATGGTCTTGCCGCCGTCGTCGGAGCGCCATAGCCATCCACGCACGGTGCCGTACGGCTGACCGCTGACGTAGATGCGCGACGGCCTCGAGGGCGCTACCTCGATGGTCATCGGGTTGATGTTGTCGGGCATGGTGCCCATGCGCTGCCACTTGGCGGTGCCGGTGCCGCCGTCGCCCGCGGACGGAGAGCGCCGCCAGATCGCGCCCGCCTTCTCCGGTGCGCCGGTGAGCGCCCAGAGCGTCTCGCCCTTGGGATCGACGGTGAGATCCTTCACCTGCTCGCCGTCGAGCTCGGTGGCGGTCTCGACGGTGCAGCCGTCGAGCGTCGAGACCAGGCCACGCTCGAGGCCTACCCAGAGCCGTCCGTCGCGCGTCACCGCGATGGGCGGATCCCACGAGCCGTCGTAGCCGAGCGCGCGCTCGCAGATCCAATGCCACGTCTCCCCGGCATCGCGCGAGACGAGGATGCCGAACGTCGTTCGCAGGAAGATCGTCGAGCCGTCGCCACCGGGAACGGTCTCGAAGGCCTGGGCCTGCGGGAAACGTCCGTTCGCGCGTGCATCACGGGTGCTACAAACGATGGCGAGCGTGGTGAGCAACGGCAACGCAGGCAAGCAGGGCAGGCACGACACGAGGAGAGCGACGGCCGTTCGACGAAGCGCGAGCACGGCTCCGTTGTACCTCGGGGCATCGCGAGGTGTCGCGCTCGTCGCGCTCCTCGTTCTCGTGTCCGCGTCGGGCCTCTCCGGATGCTCTGGATGTTCGAAAAAACACGGCTCCGGTGGCTCTTCGGGCGGTGCCGGGACCGGGCCGACGACGCCTGGAATGGCCATCGCGATCGCACCTGCGCGCGCGGGCTACGTCACGAACAACGGCTCCGACTCCATCAGCGTGATCGATCGCGACGGCGACGCGGTGGTGAGCGTGCCGGTCGATCTGGACCCGGATGCGCACGAGGCACCGCATCATCTCGCGATCGATTCGGTGTCGAAGACCGTCTTCGTGGCGCTCGCCTTTCCGCCCGAGGTGAAGCCGAGCGCGAAGAAAGATCCGCACGCCAGCCACGGCAACGCGTCCGACGTCGGGAAGCTCGCACGCCTCGACCTCGGGACGCTGGCGGTGCGTGAATCGCAAGACGTCGACGAGAACCCGGGCGACGTGGTGCTCACGCACGACCGCAAGCGCGTGCTCGTCTCGCACTTCGACATGAAGCGCGCGATGGACGTGGCGGCGCGTGGTGGCGCGAGCCCTTCGACCATGTTCGCGCAGCTCGTGGTCTTCGACGCGAAGGACATGAAGCGGCTCGGATCGCGGCCGGTGTGCGTCGCGCCGCACGGCATCACCGTGACGAAGGACGACCGCACGGCCTACGTCGCTTGCTACGGATCGGACGAGCTGGCGGTGGTCGACCTCGCGAGCGATGCGCTGTCGAGCTCGCGCATCCCTCTGGGCGCGGCGCAGGGCGTTCCGGGCGTGCCGCGCTTCGGTCCGTATTCGGCGACGCTCTCGCCCGACGAGAAGCTCGTCGTGGTCGCGGACCTCGAAGGTCAGGACATCCGCGTGCTCGATCGCGAGACGAAGCGCTTCGTGCCCGACAAGAACGTCCCGCTCGCCGCGAAGGCGTTCATGCCCGCATTCATCGACGCGCACACGCTCCTCGTTCCGACGCAGTCGCCGGACGGCCTCGTGCGCGTCGATCTCGATCGCGCGAAGGTGGAGCGGCGGACGTCGTTCGCGCGCGAACAATGCGCGCTACCGCACGTGGTGCGCGTGGCGAAGGATGCGCGCGTGTACCTCGTCTGCGAAGGCGATCATCGCGGTCCCGGCAGCGTTCTGGAGATCGATCCCGCGACGCTCGAGGTGAAGAAGCGATGGGCGGTCGGCATCTACCCCGACGGCCTGGCATTCGGCGACGAGTGAGACGCTAGCGACGAGTGAGACGCCGGCGACGAGAGGCGACCTCGCGAGCCCGGCCTCATCCCGCGTCGCGACAGCAGCGCGCGCCGACCTGCTTGCCTTGATAGACCTCGCCGTGGCCGGTGGTCGCGGCGCGGCACGTGTTCTTACCCGGCAGCCACCACGCGCCCTTCATGCTGGAGCGATCGGGGGCCTTGCCCTTGTCGAGGGTCGTCCACTCCTCGACGTTGCCGGACATGTCGTGGACGCCGAAGGGCGACAGGCACTTCGGGAACTCGGTGATGGGGGCGCGCAGATCCTTGAGACCGCTGCCGGGCATCCCGAGGTCGGTGCGGTCGATGTTGCAGGCCTTGCCGTCACGCGTGAAGCCGTCGCCGTACGGGTACGGATGCATGTCCGGCCCTTCGCATGCGAACTGCCATTCGCTCTCGAGGCAGAGGCGCGCGCCGCGGCCCGCGCAGATCTCTCCGGCGCTCGTCCACGAGGTGTTGGCGACCGGCAAGCTCTCGCCGGGCGGCACGTACTCCTCGCGATCGATGCAGAAGCGCTTCTTCTCGCGCGGCGCGTTGCACTGCGCGGGACGCTTGTACTCACCGCAGCGATAGTCGTGATACGGCCCGGGCGGATCGAGCCACCGGAGGCAAACCTGCTCGACGACGGGACAGTACTCCCCCTCGACGAGCACCATCTCGCCGGGACAACCCCCACCACCCGCGCCCGCCTCCGCACTCGCGCTCGCTCCCACGCTCGCACTCGCACTCGCTCCCGCACTCGCGTCCGCACTCGCGCTCGCTCCCGCACTCCCACTCGCAAGCGGCGCCCCGTCATTGCGCCCGCGCGTCGAGCACGCCGCGATCACCGTGCCGATCGCCGCGATCGCCAGCGCCCGCTCCGCCCCCGCCGTCCACGTCCGCACGCCCATTGCACCCTCCCGACGCGACACAGAATCAACGCGCGGCCGCACGAAACGATGCCTGTCCGGGCCGGAGAACCGCAAATTTGCCGTAAATTCGGGTACTGAACAGCTCCATCAGCCCGAGGTCGGCCGATTTCAGGTGGTCCCTCCCGCAGAACCGGGTTAACCCCGCCCATCGCATGAAGTACCTGCGGATGAGCTCGATCCTCACGAATGCGCCTGCCCGCGCGCTCGTCGCCGCGGCCTTCACCGGCGTGCTCGTCGTCTCGACAGCGTGCACACGCGCGACCGCGAGCGAAGGACCCGATCCCGTCGGCACCGCGACGCTGCAGATCGGAACGCTGACCGCCGGCGCCAATGCCGACCTCAACGCGAAGATCATCCGCACCGCTCCGCTCGGTCCGCGCGCTGACGTTCCCGGCACGGCCGAGCCCGGCGAGATCGCGGCCGGCACGTCCAAGCCCGGCGCCGACGGCGCGTGCCCGACCGGCATGGTCCTCGTCGAGGGCGAGTACTGTCCCGACGTCGAGCAGACGTGCCTGGAATGGATGGACCCGCCCACCAGCCGCTACGCGCACTTCCGCTGCAAGCGCTACGCGAAGCCTGCAGTATGCAAGGTTCCCAAGGTCCATCGTCGCTACTGCATCGACGCCACCGAGCGCGTCGAAGAGGGCACGAAGCTCCCCCGTCATTTCATGTCGTGGACGTCCTCGAAGGCGCTCTGCGAGTCCGAAGGAGCGCGCCTCTGTCGCGAGAGCGAGTGGATCTTCGCGTGCGAGGGTGAGGAGATGCGTCCCTACCCCTACGGTTGGGAGCGCGACACCACCGCGTGCAACACCGACATCACCGAGGGCATCGGCAAGGTCGGTCGCCTCAACGATCTCCGCTCCGAAGTGGGGTCGCACGCGAAGTGCGCGAGCCCGTTCGGCGTGCAGGACCTCGCGGGCAACGTCGAGGAGTGGACGCAGGCCGACGGCCCCGGACAAGGGTCGAAGATGGGCTGGAAAGAAGTCCTCAAGGGCTCGTGGTGGATCCCGAGCCGCCACGCCTGCCGCCAGTTCCAGGTCGGCCACAACGACGTCTACAACGGCGGCGAGACGGGTGCGCGCTGCTGCAAAGACGCGCCGCCGCGCGAAGTCGCGTCGCGCTGATCAGAGCCACTTCTTCTTCACGAAGTAGAGGATGATCCCGGTGGCGACGACCACCATCAGCCCGAGCGCGTACGGGTAGCCGTAGAGCCAGTGCAGCTCCGGCATGTGCTCGAAGTTCATCCCGTAGATGCCGGCGATGAGACTGAGCGGCAGCATGATCGTCGAGATGATCGTGAGCCGCTTCATGATCTCGTTCATGCGATTCGACTGAATCGAGAACTGCGCTTCGAGGAGGCTCGACACCAGCTCGCGGTAGCTGTCCACCAGCTCCGTGACGCGCGCGAAGTGGTCGTAGACGTCGCGATAGAACGGCACGAGCTCGCGCGGGATCTCGTCGAACTCGGCGCGCGCGAGGCGCAGCAGGATCTCGCGCTGGTAGATGGTGGTGCGACGGAGCATCTGCAAGCTGCGCTTGATGCGGATGATGCGAGGGATCACCTCGCGGTCCGAGCGCGACGACGACTGGAGGATCTGCGTCTCGATGCCCTCGATCTGCGTGTCGAACTTGTCGATGAGCGGCATGTACGCGTCGACCATGCGGTCCATCAAGGCGTGCGCCACCCAGGCCGGGCCCTTCTTGAGGAGCTTCGCGCTGCGCTGGATCTCGTCCTGGATGGGCGTCACCGCGCAGACCTTCTCGTCGTGCGCGTGCGTGACGAGCCAGTTCTTGCCGATGAGGATGTCGAGCTCGGCGAGCTGCAGCGGCACGTCGTCCGACGACTGATCGTCCTCACGAAGGCCGTGGATGATCACCTGCACGTAGTCGTCGAAGTCTTCGACCTTCGGCAGCCCGACGTCGTTCCACACGTCCTCGACGGCGAGCGGATGGACCTTCAGCGTCTGCTCGAGGAACGTCGTCGCCTCCTCGCTCTTCTCGTCGAGCTCGAGCCAGAACGTCTTGCCCGCCGCGTGCGCCGCCTCGACGTCGGACAGTCGGGTCGTGGAGACCGCCTTGTCTCCTTCCAGGATCAGCGCCTTCACGGCGCCGAGATTACCGCTTTTCGGCGAGGATCAGCGTGCGCGGAGACTCGCAGCCGAAGAAGACGCCCGGCGTTCCCGTTCGGCCGCTCACCTCGGCGACGCGGAACCCGTTGTCGTGGAGCATCTTGCCGAGCTCGTGCAGCGAGTACACGCGGATCGAGTACTCGATCTCCTTCGTGCGCCCGTCGTCCATCATCAGCGTGCGCTTCACCTTCATGCGGCTCGTGATGAAGTCGACCTGCATCTCGTCCATGCAGATACATCCGTCGCCTTCGAACCACGCGAGCGAGGGCGCCTGGCGTACGAGGTTGTCGCGGTTGACGACGTCGAGGAGGAACTGGCCGCCCTTCTTGAGCGCGCGATGCACCTTGGCGATGACCGCCGCGTTCTTCTCTTCGTCGAAGTAGCCGAAGCTCGTGTTCCACGAGAAGACGCCGTCGAAGGTCTCCTCGAAGGTCATCTCGCGCATGTCGCCCTGCACGAAATTGATCTTCTGCTTGCGGTCCTGCGCTTCGTCGGATGCGCGCGCGAGCATGGCGAGCGAGAGATCGAAGCCGACCACCTGATAGCCGCGCGACGCGAGCTCGACGGCATGACGGCCGGTGCCGCACGCGAGATCGAGGATGGTCGC
>JAXDMI010001032.1:0-10710 GCA_034666145.1 Myxococcales bacterium
CGGGAGGCGAGCGGGCCTCCCGTGACGGTCGAGATCCTCGTCGGCGAAGGCGAGAAGAACCGCGCCGTGCGCACCGTGCTCGGTGCAAAGTCCGCGGCGCCGAACGTCCCGAGGGAACCGCCCAAGCTGCCGCTCCACGAAGAGAAGCGCAGCTTCATCGGCTGGGCGGCTCCGATCGGCTTCGCCGTGATCGGGGCGGGAGCGCTGACCCTCGCAGGGATCACACGCCTTCGCCTCGGCGACGAGGTCGACGGCCTGCAGGCATCGTGCGGGACGAAGTGCGATCCCTCGGAGAGGGATCGCCTTCATGACGACCTCGCGGTGGCCAACGTCTCCCTCGCGATCGGGATCACGAGCGTCGTCCTTTCGGCCGCGAGCTGGCTCCTGTTTGCTCCCCATACCAAAGCGGCGGCTCCTCCGCAGTCGGCACTGGCATGGTGAGATCGTTCCCGCGCCTCGGCCTCTTCGCGCTCGTGACGTTGGCGATCGCGAGCCCGGTGGTCGCATGCGGTTCGGGCTTCATCGACAAGCTCTTCGCCGGTCCCTACGACGACGGCGGCACCGCCGACGTCACCATGGACGTCGCCCCGCCACCCGACGCGCGCTGCGCGCTCAAGCATTCACCGGAGCGCCCGACGATCCCGGACGGTGCCAACACCCCCACCGTCGTCTTCGCGATGGATGCGGTTTCGTTCGACGAGGTGACCGCCGGCGCCCCGCTGGGCTTCGACCTCGACGACGCCTGCACCTGTCCGGAAGACGAAACGTGCGTCCCGCCAGAGGGGGGTGATCGGCGCTGCGACCGGAGTGAGGGCCGAGACAATGCGTTCGGCCCGCTGTTCGGGACGATCATCGGTCAGTTCGGAAGCCCGGACTTTGCTACGCAGCGGATCCGGGACGGGAACTACGGCGCGATCATCTCGCTCTCGCAGTGGAATCAGCAGCCGAACGATCCCCTCGTCACGATCGGCTTCTTCACGTCGGGAGGTCTCGATGACCCGCCGGACGCGGGCAAGAGCAAGCCTCGTTTCGACGGGACCGATCGGTGGACGATCGATCCGGAGTCCTTGGTCTCCGGAGATCAGCTCATCGGCGTGGACTGCTCGACGAGCACCCGCTGCGTACCGCTCTACGCCGACCTCAAGGGCTACGTGAAGGACGATCAGCTGGTGGCGCGCATCGACCGAGTGCCGTTCGTCGTGTCCACCAAGAGCGGGCTGTTCGAGATCGAGCTCACGAGCGTCATCCTGACGGCGCACATCGTTCGAGAAGCAGGCATCCTCCGCCTCGAGCGAGGCGAGCTCGTCGGGCGATCGGCATCCGGCCGCCTGCTCGCCGCGATCGGACAGCTCCAAGATTCCGTGTTCGGCAGCGATGCCGGACTCTGCAATTCGCCCGGCGCCTATGCGCTGGCGAAGAGCGCGATCTGCGACGCGGTCGACATCGCCACCGCACCGGCCGACGACAAGGCGGGTAAGTCGTGCACGGCATTGAGCGGCGCCCTTGGTTTCACCGCCGTCCAGGCCATGGGCGGCACGGTGTTCTCGACCGCTCGCAATCCGAACGCCTGCGCATCGTTCACCGACAGCTGCCCGTGACGGAGCGGGAGGAGCTCCTCGCGTCACGTCGGCGCCGTGCGGAGCGCCAAGGCGGTGGCGAGGCGTCATGGCCGTGACGGCATCATCCGACGGCGAGACGTCGTATGGCCTCCTCGAGCTGGAGCGTCGTGAATGGCTTCTCGAGCACCCGAAGGGTCGGCATTTCGGACGCCGCACCCGCGTGGCCACTCACGAAGAGCACCTTGATGTCGGGTCGAATCGCCCGCATCCGCACCAGCGCCTCGGAGCCCTTGAGCTTCGGCATCATCACGTCGAGAACCACGATGTCGAAGGCGTCGGGCTCCTTCTCGAACGCCTCCAGCGCCTCTTCACCGTCCCCGGTCCCCACGACCTCGTAGCCGAGCTGGCGGAGCATGCGCTCGGTGATCTTGCGAACGACAGGCTCGTCGTCGGCTACGAGAACCCGCCCGACGCCCACGGGCGCAACGTGGACCGGCGCCGCCACCGCCGCCGTCGAGAGCGGCAAGTACACGGCGATCGATGTCCCCGCACCTGGCCTCGATTGTGCTTTCAGGAAGCCGTCATGGCGCTCGATCACACCGTGCACGACGGCGAGCCCCAGGCCCGTTCCCTCGGCCTTGGTGGTGAAGAATGGCTCGAAGACGCGAGCCAGCGTGGCCTCGTCCATGCCGTGTCCGTCGTCCTCGACGTTCAGCTCCACGTAGCGTCCGGGCCGCGCGCGCGGGAATCGAGCGGTGTAGCTCGCATCGATGTCCACCAGCGCTGTGTGGATGCTGATGTGACCCGTGGCCGTGGTGGCGTGTCCGGCATTGACGACCAGGTTCGAGACGAGCTGCTCGAGCTCGGTGCGGTCTCCGAGGATGAACGCGCTACCCGCGCCGTGGACGACGGTGAGTGTGGGGCCTTGCCCGAGCAGCCGCCGGAGGATGCCTCCGAGGTCGTCGATCACCTGGACCATGTCGACCGGCGTGCTGTCCAGCACGAGACGACGACAGAAGAGCATCAGCTTCTTCGTCAGGTTCGTGCCGCGCACGACGGCATCGAACAGGTAGTCGAGATCTTCGCTTGCTTCGGTGCCGATCGGGACGACGTCGCGCACGCCGTCGGCACAACCATTGATGACGGTGAGCAGGTTGTTGAAGTCGTGGGCGATGCCGCCTGCGAAGACGCCCATCGCCTCCATCTTCTGGGCGTGGCGCAGCTGCACTTCGACCTGTAAGCGCTCGGTCGCGTCGCGCACGACCGCCATCCGCGCGGCGACTCCCGCAAAAACGATCGGGTTGTCGACGATCTCGGCCACCACGACCGACCCGTCGCGGCGCAGCTGCCTCGCCGTGTTTCGTCGCTCGCCCGACGGGTTCGAAAGGTACGTGGCGCGGAGCGCCTCTCGCTCATCGGCGTGGAACAGCTCGAGCCATTCGAGCCCGCGGAGCTCCTGCTCGCTCCACCCGTAGAGTCTAACGGCGGCGGGGTTCGCGGCAACGATGCCGAGCGTCGAAACGAGGACGACGACGACAGGATCGGGATTCGACTCGAAGAGGGTTCGATAGCGCGCCTCTGAAGCGCGCAGCTCCTCTTCGGTGCGCCGGAGGTGGGTCGTCTCCGTCCGGACGAGCATGAAGCGCAACGCGCCGTCGGCCTCGCGGATGGGAATGCACTTCTCGATGAACCAGCGCTCGCTGCCGTCGAGCGCGACGATTCGCACGGCGTCATCGATCACGGGCTGACCCGAAGCTCGCACCTCCTCGACCATCGCCCGGATCCGCTGCGCCCGCTCCTCGGAGAGGAACTGCTCGAGCGGTTTGCCCTCGACGTCACCCGCGTCCGCACCGCGCACGCTGCGGTTGATGAACCGCGCGACGCCGTCCTCGTCGAAGACGCCGACGAAGTCGCTCGTGTGCGCCGCAAGCGCGAACGCGAAGGACGACGAGAGCGACTCGGGCTCACTCGGCGGTGGTCGCGTAGTTGGATTGTCCTTTGCAGACATCGTCAATCGCTGCGGGCTGACGTTAGCGCAACCCGCCCCCCAAGGAGACAACTGCAATGACCACCACGATCGAGACCGACGCGCGCCGCATGTACACTCTTCTCGCCGACGGGGGACTCGCCCTCGCGCGCACCAACACCGGCTACGGCCTGGTGGCGATGAGGAGCGACGCGGTCCGCCGGATCTATGCGTTGAAAGGACGCTCGGCCGCCAAGCCCTGCGTCACCGTTGGAACGATGGCGATCCTCGACGACGTCGCGAAGGGTATCGAGCCCGACACGCGCGGCTGGCTCGCGAGGGCCGTGACGCAGTGGCCGATGGCGGTCATCGCCAGGACGAATCGGCGGTCCGCTCTGCTGGCGAGCTTCGAGCCCTTCGTCGCTTCGCAGTGCACGAAGGAGGACACGATCGCGACGTTCTTCGGGGTGGGCGAGCTCATCGCGCGAACGGCGAGCATCGCGCACGAGCACGGCCAGCTCATTGTCGGATCGAGCGCAAACCTCGCGGGCACGGGCAACAACTACACGCTCGATGCGGTGCCCGACGTGATCCGCAGCGCCGTGGATCTGGAATTCGACTACGGCATGGCTCCGTTCACGAGCGACCGCAAGCTCGCCTCCACGATCCTCGATCTGACCCGTGGAGCATTCCAGCGCGAAGGCGTGGCGTTCGCCGAGGTCGAGGCGTCGTGGCGCGAGTTCCTCGCGCGCGGCCACCGCGCGACGCAGCGCACGACCATCGCGCCGATGAGCAGCGTGTAACTTCGGATCGCACGGGCCTCGGGCGCGTTCACCCCCTCGCGGCCGGCAGCAGCACGCGAAACCGCGTGCCGTCCGTGCTCGACTCGACGGCCAGGACTCCGCCGTGCGACTCGACCACGCGCTTCACCACCGCGAGGCCGAGGCCCGTACCGGAGGGCTTCGTCGTGAAGAACGGCTCGAAGATGGTGTCGCGCACGTTCGCCGGGATGCCCTGGCCGTCGTCGGTCACGTCGATGCACGCGAACACGGCGCCGTCGATCTCCGCACGCGATGCACGAACCGATACCGAGCCGTTCTTGGGTACGGCTTGTAGCCCATTCAAGACGAGGTTTAGCAGCGCTTGCTGGAGGAAGAGCGCGTCGAACTGCACCGCCGGGAGGTCGCGGCCGATCTCGACCGCCACCCGACCGTCAGGCGCCGTCGCCGCACGCACGTTCACGAGCACCGGCGCGAGCGAGCCGATCGCCAACGTCGGCGGGCGCGGACGCGCGAACTCCAGCAGATCGGACACGATGCGATTGAGCTGCACCGCCTCCTCGCTCGCCATCGTCGCGAACGCCTCCGCATCCGCGAGCTTCGCCGCCGGCGTCCCCGCGCGCAGGAATTCACGCAGGCTACCGATCGCGTTGATCACCACGCACAGCGGATTCCGCACCTCGTGCGCCACCACCGCGGCCAGCTCTCCCAGCGCGGCCAGGCGCTCGCGCTCGACGAGATCCGCCTGCGCGCGCGCGAGCTCGGCGTTGCAGACCGCGAGCTCGCGATTCGTACGCTCCAGGGCCTCGATCGACTCCGCCACCTCGATCGCCGAGCCCACGTGCGTCGCGAAGAGCGCGACGGCATCGGCATCGGCGCGCGTCAGCGTGGCCGAGACCACGCCGAGCACGCCCCACACGCTCTCGCGCACGAAGATCGGCGCGAGCACGCCGTTGTTGATCCCGGCCGTGTCGGGGCTCGCATCGAGCGACGACGGATCGAAGTCCGTGGACTGGCGCAGGAACGAGTGGAGCACGTCGAGGTCGTCGCGATGGACGATGCGCTGACCACGCACGACGTCGTTGGCGAGCGGGATTCCCCGGAGCGGCGCCTGCAACCCCTTCAGCGGCCGTCCGATCTGCGATTCGATCGCGTTGAGCCGCGAGCGCGCCGTCGCCAGATAGCGGAGCACGAGCGCTTCGCCGCTCAGCTCGAACGCGTAGAGGCGCATCCCGAGACGGAGGATCCCCTGCCCCGCCGTCTCGAGGACCTCGCTGACCGTACGCCGTCGCTGAACCTCCGCAGCGAGCTCCGATAGCGCTGCGATGATGCTCACGGTGTCACGACTGCGCGCGATGCGCGCGATCACCGGACGCTTGAGTGCGGTCCCCAACGTTCAACCCCCGTACGTCCGTGCGCCTATCCCGTGCCTATTCCAACCGTCATGACCTCGTCAGTCGCGGTCGTCAAGTCACACGGTGTGACGGCCGCTACCCTCGCGCGGCATTCTATCGCGCATTCCGGGTTCACGCGGGCATCAGGTCCTTTTCCGCCCGTGCCCAGTGACGATGCTCGGCGACGGCAGCCACGAAGGCCTTCGCAAAGGCCGGTGACGCGGCGTCGGCGAGGACGACGCCCGGCGATGCGCCGGCCGATCGAGCAGGCGCCGGCGTGACCGGCGGCGCCGTTCCGGCCTTCGCCTTCGTCGCGGCGCGCTCGCTCTTCCTCGCGGCGGGCGGCGGCGGGCGCGTCGCCGGCAGCACCGCCTTCGCGACGAAGCGTGCGCCCTCTGCGCTACCGCCGATCGCCTTGCAGTGCTTGAACGCCTCCATCACGAAGTGCTGCGCATCGGTCTGCATCTCGAGCGCCGCGATGCTGTCCTCGCCGCCCGGTACGTAGACCGCGTCGTAGAGCACCGAATCGACGGCGAGCAACGTCTTGTCGACGGCGATCGCCGAGCCGTCGTCGCCCTCGACGCTGCCGAGCGCGCCGGAGATGATCTCCGGAACGGCGCCGCCCGCAAGGAGCGCCTTCTTCACTGCGCCGACGTCGGCCGCCCGCACGCCGTCCTCGACGAGGATGGCGATCTTGCGCGTCGCGATGCCCAGCTTCTTGTTGCGGTCGATGCTCAGCGCCGGCGATGCGGTGAGCGGCTTGCCCTTCAGCTTCGGAGCGTCGGGGCGCGGCGCCGGCGGCTTGGTCTTCGGCACCGGAACACCGACCGCCTTCGCCACCTTCTCGGCGAGCTCGGCGTCGATGTTCGCGTAGCACTCGACGACGCGCTTCCGGATCTCGACGCTCTCGACCTTGCTCACCTCGAACTTGCACGCGTCGATGAGGTGGTCCTTCTCCGGTCGCGTCAGGCTGTTCACGAAGAGCGTGGCCTGGCTGTAGTGATCCGAGAACGACGGGCTCCGCTCGCGCACCACGGGTCCCGTGACGGGCGCTTGCGTGTGGAAGTAGCCGGTGTCCTTGCCGGCGAGGAAGGGACAGCCGCCGCCCAGCGAGTTGGGGTGGTAGTTCGCCTTCCCGACGTTGATGGTGTCGCGATGCAGACCGTCTTGCTGGTGGTTGTGCACCGGGGCGATCGGGCGGTTGATCGGGATCTCCGCGAAGTTGGGACCGCCGAGCCGCGTGAGCTGCGTATCGAGATACGAGAAGAGGCGCACCTGCATCAGCGGATCGTTCGTGAAGTCGATACCGGGCACGATGTTCTGCACGCAGAACGCGACTTGCTCCGTCTCGGCGAAGAAGTTCTGCGGGTTGCGATCGAGCGTGAGCTTTCCGATGAGCTGCACCGGCACGAGCTCCTCGGGGAGGATCTTCGTGGGGTCGAGCATGTCGAAGCCGTATTTCTGCTCGTCGGCTTCGTCGATGACCTGCACGCCGAGCTCCCATTCCGGGAACGCGCCCGACCCGATGGCCTCCCAGAGATCGCGGCGATGGAAGTCGGCATCCTTGCCGGCGATCTTCTGCGCCTCGTCCCACACGAGCGATGCCATGCCGAGCACGGGCTTCCAGTGGAACTTGCACAGCTTCACCTTGCCGCGCGCGTTCACGAGCTTGAAGGTGTGGACGCCGAAGCCCTCCATCATGCGAAAGCTGCGCGGGATGCCGCGATCGGACATCGCCCACATGACCATGTGCATCGCCTCGGGCTGCAGCGAGACGAAGTCGTAGAACGAGTCGTGCGCAGAGCCACCTTGCGGCATCTCGTGATCGGGCTCGGGCTTCACCGAGTGCACGAAGTCCGGAAACTTGATGCCGTCCTGGATGAAGAACACCGGGATGTTGTTGCCGACGAGATCGAAGTTGCCCTCCTCGGTGTAGAACTTCACCGCGAAGCCGCGCACGTCACGCACGGTATCGGCCGAGCCGCGTGAGCCCTGCACGGTGGAGAAGCGGACGAACACCGGCGTCTTCTTCGAGGGATCCTGGAGGAAGCCCGCCTTCGTGAGCTTCTCCTGCGACTCGTAGACCTGGAAGAAGCCGTGGGCGCCCGAGCCGCGCGCATGCACCACGCGCTCCGGAATGCGTTCGTGATCGAAGCGCGTGATCTTCTCGCGAAGATGGAAGTCCTCGAGCAGCGTCGGTCCGCGAACGCCGGCCTTCAGCGAGTCGTCGGTTTGCGGAACGCCGATGCCCTGATCGGTCGTGAGCATCTGCCCCGTGGGGTCTGCACGGAACACGTCGAGCGCGACGTCCTTCGTGGTGCGAGGTGTCTTCTTCGTCGGCTTTCCCCCGGGCGGCGTCTTCATCACGCCATCGTTATCCGGCACGTGATGCGCAAACAATGAAGCACTTTGCCGCTGCGATCCGCCGAGACTCACGGCGACGGTGCAGTCGGTGAGCGCGTCGCGTAGGGTCGCGAGCATGGCCCAGGCCCACGAAGCACGGACGGAGAAAGCGAAGGTCGCCCAAGCCGCCGAGCACGCCGAGACCATCGCCGCGCTTCGTGCGCGAGCCGAGCACCAGATGTCGACCTCGCAGCGTCTCGTCGAGGCGTTCACCGCGAACATCGGGCGGCCGTCGACCATCGCGCTCCTGCTCGTGCTCATCGGGCTGTGGGTGGCGTGGAACTCGTTCGAGAAGCAACACGGTGGCTACGTCGCCGACCCGCCGCCGTTCTTCTGGCTGCAAGGGATCATCGCGCTCTACGCGGCGCTCATCAGCACATTCGTGCTCGCGACGCAGAACCGCGAGAAGCGCCACGGCGAGCAACGCGCGTATCTCGAGCTCCAGATCAACCTGCTCGCGGAGCAGAAGACGGCAAAGGTCATCGAGCTGCTCGAGGAGACGCTCGACAACCCGACCGACGCCGAGCTGCGGATCTCGGAAGAGGCGAGCGCACCGAGTGAGCCCGGAGAACCGAGCGCGCCGAACCCCGCTCGACCGCGCTGAGCTGAGCTGCGCTGAGCTGGTCGGCTCAGTGACCGTCGAGCGCTCTCACGTCGGTCACGTCGAGCTCTGGGCCGTTCTCCGCGCGCGCGTGGAACGTGCCGGTCAACAAGAAGAGGTGCCCGACATGACGAGGCTGCAGTCCTCCGGCGACGCCGACCGCACGAAGCGGTGGGCTCTTCGGACCGCCCGATGCCGTCGGCACCTCGTCACTGACGGTGGCCACGGGGTCGGGACACGGCAGACAGCCCGTGGGGTTGATCGCGTTCGGCTTCGACGTTCGACCCGGAAGGTCGTCGCGCTTCGAGCGCGCGCCCACGTTGCACGCGGGGCACGGCGCAGCGATGGCCACGAGATAGGCACGCACGCGGATTTGCGCGCCGTCCGCGCATTCGAGCGCCGACTTCACGCCCACGGCATCGGGCGGAGACTGCGCGACGAGCTGCGGCCACTCGTCGTTCTGCGACGGCGGATGCGAAGCCGCGATGCCGATCTGCATGTCCTGACCGCCACAGCTCGAGAGGGCGAGAGCGAGAGCGAGAGCGAGAGGCAGAGCGAGAGCGCGCTCCGCGCGGATCATTCGGGGACCTTGTTGCCCTTCGCCAGCTCGCTCTCGCGGTACTCGTCGAGGCCTTCGCAGAACGCGTGGGAGACCTCGGGGTCGAACTGCGTCGTCGAGCAGCGCTCGATCTCGGTGACCGCGACCTCGTGCGGGAGCGAGCGGCGATAGGCGCGGTCGCTCGTCATCGCGTCGTAGGTGTCGGCGACGGCGATGATGCGCGCCATCAGCGGAACGTCTTGGCCCTTGAGGCCGAGCGGATAGCCGCGGCCGTCCCAGCGCTCGTGATGAAGGTGCACGCCGGGGATGAGCGGATGGAGGAACTTGATCGGCTCGAGGATGTCGCGCCCGTAGCCGGGGTGCTTCTTGAACTGCTCGTACTCGTCCTGCGTGAGCTTGCCGGGCTTGTTCAGGTTGAGCACGCAACCGAGCTTGCCGATGTCGTGCATCAAGGCGCTCTGCCGGACGATCTCGATCTGCTCGACCGAGAGACCGAGCTTGGTCGCGAGGTACATCGCGTAGGTCGCGACGCGATCGGAGTGACCGGCGGTGTAGCGGTCCATCTTGTCGATGGCCTTCGCGAGTCCTTCGATCGTCTGCTGGAACGTGGCGCGGAGATCTTCGTAGAGACGCGCGTTCTCGATGGCGGCGGCGGCGCGCGACGCGACGATCGAGAGCATCTTGCGCTGCCCCTCGTCGAAGCGCTTGCCCTTCGTGTAGCTGACGACGCCGATCCAGCCGAGCACGCGCTGCTTCATGCGCAGCGGGACGGCGATGAGCGATTGCACCGGGACCTCGGGCTCCTCCTGGAAGATGCGCGTGGCCTTCGGTCCCGTCTAGAGCAGCGTGCTGTCCTGCGCGAAGTGATCGAGGAAGGCGGGTGGCGAGAAGGTCCCGAAGTTCGAGGCCTCCTTCATGACGCCGACGCGGAGGTGCTTCGGCGGGAGGAGTCGCTGGCGCTCGAAGTAGCCGCCTTCGCCGTCGTCGAGCCACGTGGACGCGAGGTCGGCGTGGATCTCGTGGATGGCGGTGTCGCCGACCGTCGCGAGGACCTCCTCGAGCGAGAGGCTCGCGGCGATCGCCTCGCTGACCTTGTAGAGAGAGAGGGCCTCCTTGAGGCGGAGGTTCTCCGCCGCGAGGCGCTGCTTCTCGAGGCCGCGCTGGACGACGTGGATGACCTCTTCGACCTTGAAGGGCTTGAGGATGTAGTCGTACGCGCCGCGCTTCATCGCGTCGATCGCCGTCTCCACCGTGCCGAACCCGGTCATGATCACGGTGAGCGCATTCGGGGCGGCGTGGGTCATCGCCTCGAGCAGCTCGATGCCGCCCATGCGCGGCATCTTGAGATCGCTGATGACCATGTCGTAGTGCGCGTTTTGCAGCTCGTTCAGGGCGGCAGCGCCGTCCTCGGCCGTACGCACCACGTAGCCTTCCATGCCGAGAAAGTCG
>JAXDMI010001033.1:0-6111 GCA_034666145.1 Myxococcales bacterium
CCGACCTGCTGAGCGAGCCGCGGAGCGGGCTGCCGAGCGTTACTCGATGATGCGCTGCGCGCCGGCGTAGACGACGAAATCGCCGCCGCGCGCGAAGCCGACGAGGGTGCTCCCCGCGCGCGTCGCCACGTCAACGGCGAGCGAGCTCGACGCCGACACCGAGATCACGATGGGGATCCCGGCGACCACCGCCTTCTGGACGATCTCGAAGCTCGTACGCCCGCTCACCACGAGCGCATGGTTCGTCGCAGGAAGGCCGCCTGCGAGAAGCGTCGCGCCGATGACCTTGTCGACGGCGTTGTGTCGGCCGACATCTTCGAAGGTCGTGACGTGCTCGCCCTCGAGCGTGACCAGCGAAGCCGCGTGACAACCACCGCTCCGCGCGAACACGGGCTGACGCGCACGCAATCCGCCGATGGCATCGGCGATCGCGCTCCGTCGCATGGCTCCGCCTGGATCCAGCGGCCTGCAACGGACGAGCAGATCGTCGACCGTCCTCCGCCCGCAAACGCCGCACGCCGACGTCGTCAACGTGCCGCGTCGTGCCATCGGCTCTTCGGGTAGACGAAGGCGCGCGCCCGCCGCCGGCGTGACCTCGATGGTGTTGCCGTAGCCCTCGTCGCCCGGTCGACCGCAGTGCGCGATCGCCGCCACGTCGTCGAGCGCGGCGATGATCCCCTCCGCCCACAAGAAGCCGAGGACCAGCTCGCGATCATGACCCGGCGTGCGCATGGTCACGGCGAGCGTGTCGCCGGACACGCGGATGTCGAGCGGCTCCTCGACGACGACGACGTCCTCCGTCGCGCTCGGACTCGAAGCGTCGGCGCGCTGCACGCGCGTCACGCCGATCGATCGAAGAGGTTCGCCGCGCATCATGATCGGAGCTGACGCGGGCGTGGACGCATCGACGAACGCTTCGCGCCGTCGCCACCCTCGGGCAGCAACGGCACCGCGTCGTCCGAGGCCTTGATCGTGATGCGGACCGACTTGTGCGCAGGCTGGTTGCTCTTGTGAGCGACTTGTCGCACCGGCACGAGGACGTTGCCCTCCGGGAAATACGTGGCCGCGCTCTTCCTCGCGATGGGGTACGCGACGGCGCGGAAGCGGCGCGCCACGCGGGTCTCGTCCTCGAAGTGACTGGTGATGTCGACCATCTGACCGTCGGCGAGCCCGAACGCCGCGAGGTCGTCGGCATTCAGGAGGATGACGCGGCGTCCTCCGTAGATGCCGCGGTACCGATCGTCCATGCCGTAGACCACCGTGTTGAACTGATCGTGCGAGCGCACGGTGGTCATGAGGAGCTCGTCGTCCGCGAGCGCGTGCTTGGGGATCCCGCAGACGGTGAAGCGCGCCTTGCCTGTCGCGGTCTTCCACTCGCGCCTCCGCGCCGGGTTCGGCAGATAGAAGAAGCCCTTGCGGATGCGGTCGTTGAAGTCCTCGAACCCGTGGATGACCCGCGAGATGTGATCGCGCACTTGGTCGTGGTCGAGCATCGACTCCCAGTCGATCGGGCTCTCCTCGCCGAACACCGCCTGCGCGGTGCGCACGATGATCTCGGTGTCGCTGAGCAGATGAGGCGACGCCGGTGTCTCGGTGCCGCGCGACGGATTCACGATGCCCATCGAGTCTTCCGCGGTCGAGAGCTGAGGCTTGCCGTCGTGGAGGGAGAGCTCGGCGCGTCCGAGACACGGGAGGATCAGCGCGCGCTCGCCGGCGAGGAGGTGACCGCGATGCAGCTTCGTCGAGACGTGCACGACCAGGCGGCAGCGCTGGAAGGACTGCGTCGCGTAGTGCGTGTCGGGAGCAGCCGCGAGCAGGTTGCCGCTGATGGCGAAGAAGACCTTCGCATGGCGCTCGTGCATCGCGTGCAAGGTCTCGACCGCGTCATAGCCGCTCTTGCGCGGCGCCTTGATGCGGTGCTCGCGATCGAGGGCGACGAGGAGCTCCTCGCGCGGACGCTCCCAGATGCCCATCGTGCGGTCGCCCTGCACGTTGCTGTGGCCGCGGACGCAGCAGGTGCCGGTTCCCGGTCTGCCGATGTGACCGCCGAGGAGAAGGAGGTTCACGACCTGCTGCACGTTCTCCACGCCGTTCACGTGCTGCGAGAGGCCGAGGCACCACAGGACGATCATGCGCTTGCCGCGAGCCACGATGTCGGCGGTCTTCTCGAACATCGCGCGGTCGAGCCCGCTGCTCTCGATGATCTCCTCCCACGTCGCGCGCTCGAGACCGGCCACGAAATCGTCGAAGTTGGTCGTGTGCTCCTCGATGAACGCGCGGTCGAGCACGGTCCCGGGCGCGGCGCGATCGCGCTCGACGAGGATCTTCATCACGCCCTGCAGGAACGCAGCGTCGCCATTGACGCGAACCGGCACGTACAGATCGGTGAGCGCCGTGCCGGAGCCCAGGAGCGCGGGCAAGAGCTGCAGCGGGTTCGAGTAGTCCTGCGGGTTCGGGTTGATGACGCGCATCAGCCCGGTCTCGGGCATGGGATTGACGGAGACGATGGTCGCGCCGCGCCGCTTCGCATGCTCCAGCGACGTGAGCATGCGCGGGTGATTGGAGCCCGGGTTGTTACCGATGATGAAGATGGTGTCGCAATGATCGAAGTCCTCGAGCGTCACCGTGCCCTTGCCGATACCGAGCGTCTCGGTCATCGCAGTGCCGCTCGACTCGTGGCACATGTTCGAGCAGTCGGGCAGGTTGTTGGTCCCGAGCTGGCGCGCGAGGAGCTGGAACAGATAGGCCGCCTCGTTGCACGTCTTCCCCGACGTGTAGAAGATGGCCTCGTCAGGGCTCGCGAGGGACTTCAGCTCGCCGCCCATGAGCGCGAAGGCGTCGGCCCAAGAGATCGGCTCGAAGTGGCTCGCGCCCGGTCGGCGCTGCATCGGGTGCGTGAGACGGCCCTGACCGTTGAGCCAGTGATCCGATTGCTCGAGGAGATCCTCGACGCTGTGCTGCGCGAAGAATTCGGGCGTGACGCGCTCGTGCGTGAGCTCGTCGGCGATGGCCTTCGCGCCGTTCTCGCAGAACTCGGCGGCCTTGCGATGCGTGTCGGGGCTCGGCCACGCGCAGCTCTGACAATCGAACCCGTCCACCTTGTTCACGGCAAGGAAGGTTCGCAGCGTTCGCCGAACGCCCATCGCGCGCAGCCCGTACTTCATCGTGCTGACGATGGCGGGAATGCCCGCAGCCGCCTTGGGTTGCTTGCGAAGCTTGATCGGAGCGCGCTCGAGCGGGGTCTCACCGGAGCCGAGCGGATCGAGATTCGCCATGCGCGCGAGCGACGACTCGCTCGCGCTCTCGGGTGACTGCTTCTTGCTGTCGCGCTGGGGCTCGTAGTGATCGCTCGGCTTGACCTTGCCTGCTTCCGTCGGCTTCGTTTGACGCGGCTCGCTCGGCATTGGCGACCAGTCTAATCGTGGCGCGCGGCGATTTCTCCGCGGTGTCTTGTCGCCGCCAGTGACGCATCGCGCCGAAGCGACGCGTCGTACCTCTGCCATGCGTCACGCGCGATGCGTTGCGCGTTTCTCGCTTGCCGAGCGATGCGGCTCCCGTGGTACGAAGCGCGCGCGATGGATCTCTTTGGACATCTCAAGGCCTACGACTACGGCGAGGTTCACTTCGCTCACGACAAGGCGACGGGCCTCAAGGCCATCGTCGCCATCCACGACTCGCGGCTCGGCCCCGCGCTCGGCGGTTGTCGTTTCCTCCCGTACGACACCGACGAAGACGCGCTCGTCGATGCGCTGCGTCTCGCGCGCGGCATGACGTACAAGGCGGCGCTCGCCGGCCTCGCGCACGGCGGCGGCAAGAGCGTGCTCATCCGCCCGAAGCAGCATTTCGATCGCGTGGCGCTCTTCCGCGCGTTCGGTCGCTTCGTCGAGAACCTCGGTGGCCACTACATCACCGCCGAGGACAGCGGCACCGGCCTCGAGGACATGGAGATCATCCGCACCGTGACGAAGAACGTCACGGGTGTCGACGTCGCGAACGGCGGCTCCGGCGATCCGTCGCCGTTCACCGCGCTCGGCGTGCGCCGCGGAATCGAAGCGTGCGTGAAGGTGAAGCTCGGTCGCGACTCGCTCCAAGACGTTCACGTCGCGGTGCAGGGCGTCGGCCACGTCGGCTACCACCTGTGCAAGGAGCTACACGCGCAGGGCGCGCAGATCTCCGTCGCCGACGTCGATCCGCTCAAGGCGGAGCGCGCGATGCGGGAGTTCGGCGCGATCGTCGTGCCGCTCGACAAGATCTTCCACACCCCCTGCGACGTCATCGCTCCGTGCGCGCTCGGTTCGGCGCTCAACGACAGCACCATCCCGCACCTCGTCGCGAAGATCGTCGCGGGCGCCGCGAACAACCAGCTCGCGCAGCCTCGCCACGGCGACGACCTGCATGCGCGCGGCATCCTCTACGCGCCGGACTACGCCATCAACGCCGGTGGTCTCGTCAACGTCGCGCAGGAGGTGCTCGGCTACGACGCACAGAAGTCGCGCACCAAGACGCTCGAGATCTACGACACCATCCACGAGATCTCGGACCGCAGCGCGAAGACCGGCACGCCGACCTACCGCATCGCCGACATGATGGTCGAAGAGAAGCTCGCCGCGATCTCGCGCCCGGGCGTCAGGGCTACGTCGCCTTCGCGCCCCGGCTGAGCGCCGCTCACTTCTTCGGCGGAGCGCCCGCATTCGCATCGAGCGGGTGCGCATCGAGGGGACGCAGCTGGAGCTCGCGTCCTGCGATGTCGAGCGGCACCTCGCCGAGCTCCGACCAGGCGCGCGCGCGCGTCGACGTGTCGTTCTCGCCCCCGGCGAAGAGGACGTCGGCAGCGAGGCCACCGCCGATGGCTGCGGTGGGACGCGCGAGCGCGATGCGCTCCCAGCGCGCGACGACGTCGGGCCCGGGACGCGACAGCGGCCGATGCTTGCCGGTGGTCTGCGCGATGGTGGCCGAGCCGCGTGCCACGTCGAGCGCCCACTGCGCGACCACCACGTGATCGTGCATCGCGACGAGCGCGTTGGCTCGCCCCGCGTCGTCGCTCGCGGTCGCGACCGTCTGGCGGAGGTGGCATGCGGCGATGCGCTCGGGCGGCGGCGCCATCGAGCGGACGCGAGAGCCCGGCACCGCCACTGCGCACGGACCGGCGCGGAACACGAGCGGAGCCGCGCGGCCTTGGAGCGCGTCGGTATCGAGATGCTGCGCTTCGATGGCGCTCGTCGCGGCGGCGCGCAGCGCCTTCTCGAGCGATGCGAGACGCGTGTCGAGCGCCTCCGCCGTCAGCGCGAACCCGAGATGCGCCTGCACCCGCCTTCCGACGTAGCCCCAGTCCGATGCGGCGGCAGCAGCGGGCCTCGTGGCCAGAGCCTCGAGCGTGACGCGCAGGTTCACGAGCTCCGCGGTGGCATGCGCTAGGCCACCTGCTTCGGCGGCATGCTCGAGGCCATCGAGCGCGTCGTCGAGCTCGCGCGCCCGCACCACGTCGAGTGCGCCGGTTCCCGCTCCACCCTTCGTGATCGTAGCGTTCACCTCGCCGAGCCGTCGCGCGAGCCAGCGATCGCGTTCGCCCGCTTGCTGCGGCGTCAGCGGCTGCTGCCACGTCTCGACGACGCCGCGCACGAGCGCGCTCGCGGAGCGTGGGAGCGCGCGCTCTTCTTCGAGGCGCACGAGCTCCTCGTCGACGACGCGCACGAGCAGCTCCTTCTCGAAGGCCGGCGCCGGCATCATCCCTTGGGCGCCGGCGGGCAGCTCGGCGGGCGCGGTCGCGAGCTTCGCCTTCACGGCGGTGAGACCGCGCTCGCGTGCCTCGAAGGAGAACGGATCGATGGCGCCGTCGATCACCGCGAGCGAAGGATCCTCGGCGAGCAGCGCGCCCATGGTGAGGCGGCGGAGGTCCTCCTCGCGCGGCTCGATGCGCGCGCGCGCCGCGACACGCCGGTCCGCAGCCGCGAGCCCGCGGAGCACGTCGTCCTCGATCTGCTGAAACGCCGCCACGCGCCCAGCCCCCGCTTCTTCTCTGCGGCTCCCAGTCTCGACCGTCGCCGCAGGCCCACACCCAATCGCTAGCAAGGCGCCGATCACCGCTGCAGCGTAACGGAGCTCACACGGAGA
>JAXDMI010001034.1:0-5438 GCA_034666145.1 Myxococcales bacterium
GCGAGATCTCTCCGGCGCGACCGGCGCTGAGAACGCGACCAGCCGCCAGGACGACCTCGCTACGAAGCGACTCGTGCCTCGGCGCGCAGCGCGCCGCAAAACCCGTCAACACCAAAGTTGCGCGAAATCGGGAAAGCGCGCCGCCGACGTCACGCACTTTCGTTGCCGGCGGTGCCGACCGCGACCGGCAACGAGCTCGCTCGTTGGCGCGTTGCGCGTTGCGCCTCGAGACGTGAGACCCGCGCAGCGATTCCGCGCGCACACCAAGGCCGTGCAGCGACTCGCACGAAGCCCCGCGCAGAGCTCTCGCATGTCCCGACACCGTTCCGAGTTCGGCCGCCGCGATCAGTCACATCCCCTGCGCCGCGGTACTAGTAGTGATCGCCCTTGGTCGTGGGCAGACCGAAGGGCAGGTGCGCGTGCTGCGTGCCGTTGATCGTCGTCCCCCCGGCGTGGATCATCGGCGCGATGCCGAGCAGCGCCGCGGTGACACGCCGGGGCGCCCCTCTCGCGCGGGCTCATGGCACCGAAGCCGACTGTGACCTTCCTCGTGGAGCGCGTCGAGGCCGCGGGTTCCGTCTAGCGCGAGACGCAGTCCGATGACCTCCGCCCCTTCCACCTCACGCTCACGCCGGCGGGACGCAAGGCGATGGAGGCGTCGCGCGACATCCTCGACACCGCCTTCGCGAAGCGGCTCTCGCGCCTGACGCAACCGCAGCGGCCGACCTGGCCCGCGCCCTCAGCGCATGACCGACGGGTAGCGCTCCGTCGGGATCGGTCGTCCATCGAGCCATGACGAGGGTTGTTGCCCTCTGGACGCTCGCGCTACTCGGCGGCCATGCCGCGCGGCGCTTTGCCCGGGCGCCCCGATGCGCCATCATCTCTCGATGCGGATCGCTCTCGTCTACCCGCCGCCGTGGAAGATCGCCGCGCCGGGTCAGCCCAAGAGCGCGCACGGCGACGACGGCCCTCCGCCCGACTACAAGGAGGGCGATCTCGACGCGGACTTCTACCAGACGCCCTACGGCCTCTTTGCGCTCGGCGCTCAGGCCATGCGCGCCGGGCACCAGGTCAAGGTCATCAACCTCTCCTCGTACGCGTGGGATCGCGTCGAGGACATCATCGCCAAGCTCGACGCCGACCTCTGGGGCATGTCCTGCTGGACCGCGAATCGTCGCGGCGTGAAGCTCGTCTCCGAGGTCATCAAGCGACGACACCCGAACGCCCACGTCGCGGTGGGCGGACCGCACGCCACGCCGCTCGGGCAGGAGCTCCTCCGCGATTACACCAACGTCGACACCGTCTGCCTCGGCGAGAGCGACATCACGTTCCTCGAGATCGTCGACCGACTCGCCAAGGGCGAAGACATGCGCGGCATCAAGGGCACCGTCTTCCGCGACGGCAATGACGTCGTCGAGGCGCCCGAGCGCAAGACCGTCGCCGTCCTCGACGACCTCGCGTCGCCGCACGACTACTTCGACACGCACATCATGATGACCTCGCGCGGCTGCGCCTGGTCGTGCACGTTCTGCGGCGCCGAGACCACGTGGGGCCGAGGCTTCCGCGCCAACTCCATCGAGTACGTGCTCGACGCGATGGCCAAGGTCACCGCGCGCCTTCCCGTGAAGATGATCCAGATCAAGGACGACACCTTCACCACGCAGAAGAAGCGCGTCCTCGAGCTCTGCAAGCAGATGAGCGCCCGCAAGATGGGCTTCTTCTGGAGCTGTGACACGCGCGTCGATCTGCTCTCCGACGAGCTCCTCCGGGAGATGCGCCTCGCCGGATGCCAGCGCCTCTCGCTCGGCGTGGAGAGCGGGTCGCAGGCGATCCTCGACGGCATCGAGAAGAAGATCACGCCCGACGAGATCATCGCGTCGACCGAGCTCGCGAAGAAGTACGGCATCAAGGTCCGGTACTTCATGATGCTCGGCAACCGCGGCGAGACACGCGACACCTTCGCCGAGACCCTGCGCTTCCTCGAGCGCGCCAAGCCCCACGAGTACGTCTTCTCGTGCCTCTCCATCTACCCCGGCACGAAGGACTTCCACGCCGCCGAGAAGGCGGGCTGGCTCGATCGCAACGAGTTCTTCACGGGGCGCTTCCAGGAGATGAAGACGCCCTTCGACGCCGACGAGGCGACGATGAAGATGCTCAATGAGTGGTTCTACGCGAACCACGGATTACGCGTTGCCTACCGCGACACGTCACGCGACTACGAGGCGATCCTCGCGCGGCTCCCCGACTACCACGCCGCGCACATGGATCTCGGCGCGGCCTATTATCACGAGGGAAAGCTCGATCTGGCCGAGCAGCACGTCAAGCGCGCGCTCGAGCTCGAGTATCCGTGCCCAGGCCTCGTCTACAACCACCTCGCGTGCATCGCGAAGGCGCGCGGCGACTTCGACGCGATGATGGAGCTCTTCACGCAGGCCGCGAAGACCGACCCGCAGCATTGGGTCCTCATCAACAACGTCAACGCTGCGCGTGCGTGGTTCAAGCAATCAGGACCATCGAAGGGGCTGCCGCTCGAGCTCGTCGTACGCCACGACTTCCAGCTGCTCGAGCGCACCGTGCAGCCGACGCTCCCCGGGCCGCTTCCCGACGACTACGCCGAGTGGAAGCCCGCACCCGCGCCCCGCGCGCTCGAGCCCGACGACGTCTTCGTGAAGACGCCGGACCTCGAGGGCAGCAAGAAGGGTCTCGGCGACAAGAAGCGCCTGCGCGTCATCGAGTGACGCGCGCGCCGGCAGCCATCACGGCCAGGCCGTGATGCCCTTGATCTGACCGACGAGGTTCGCCGCCATTGCCGCGTGGTGCGCTTCGTTGCCGTGGAGCTGGCAGCCCGTCTCGTCCGTGGTGAAGTCGGCCTCGGGGAGGACGAGCTTGTAGTTCTTCTCGCCGGCTGGGCGTCCGGCGATGGCGTCGTCGATGGCGCCGATGATCTCCTGGCGAACGCCGTCGTAGGTCTTGTATTGCGACCATACGGTGAGGAACACGTACGTGCTCGCGCCGTAGCGCGTGCGGATGTCGCCGACCAGCGTGGCGTAGGTCGAGCGGAAGTTTGCGGGGAACGTTCCGTTGGGATCGCCGCTGTAGTCGGCGCCGCCGAGAGCGACGACCACCGCGTCCGGCACCCACGACGAGAACGTCCACGCGCTGCCGGCGACGTCGGGCAGCGTCCGCGTATAGATGACCGGGAACGTCTCGGTGACCGAGCCGCCCTCGTTGCGCGCGACGCCCTTGCCCGAATAGCCCATGAGATGCAGCTCGGCGCCGAGGCCGACTGCAGTCAGCCATGACACGCTCTTGCGGGCCTCGTCGTACTGCGGGGGCGCGCCGCCCATGCACGTCGTGCTGAAGTCGCCTTCGATGCCGTAGCCGTCGATCGTCGAGTCGCCGAGGAGCTCGATCTTGCGCGCGAGCGGCGCAGGCGGCGCGAGGAGGCCCGAGCCGCCGGTGAACGTGAAGCCCTCGAAGCGTACGGTGCCGAAGTTCGCCTCGGTGCGCTTCATGATCTCGACGGTGTGCTTGCCGGGCGGCTTTCCGCTGGCGAGATCGATGGTCTGGTTGCCCATGACCGTGAACGGCGTGCCGACGACGCCGTCGAAGACGACGTCGAAGTAGGTCGGCTCCGCGGCGATGAAGCCGGGGGTCTGCGTGAGCTTGACGCTGACGCCGGTGCCGTCGAAGTTGGCGATGATGCGCGTGGCCGGCCAGGCGAAGCGCGGCCCGGCGGGATCGGTGGTGTCGAAGCGGCCGATGAGCTGAACCGCAGGAGCGGTCACCGCGCCGCTGTCGCCGCCATCGCCGCCGTCGCCTCCGCCGTCCGTGCCGCCGTCCATGCCGCCGCTCGTGCCGCTCGTGCCGCCGCTGGTGGCTCCGCTGGTTCCGCCGCTGGTGGCTCCGCTGGTACCGCCGCTGGTGCCGCTGGTTCCGCCGCTTGTGGCTCCGCTGGTTCCCCCGCTCGTCGTTCCGCTCGTGCCTCCGCTGGTTCCATCGGTCGCCATGCCGCCGGTGGAGCTGCACGCCACCGCGGCGATACCCCCGGTCAGGGTCACGACGAGCGAGACGCAAACCGAGCCGAGCGTAGAGAAGCGCATCTTAGGAAGCAGTATCGCAGGTCATCCGCGCGGTGACCACGGCGCGATTCTCCGCAGTGAGCGCGAGCATGGATAGGCAAATACCGAGTGCCGTGTACGTGCTCGCGCTTCGATCGAATCCAAAATAAAACGCTAGCGCGCCGAATCGCTACAGCTCGAGCATCACGACACGAAACGGCGCAAAAATAGGCGCGCTGCGCGTTGTGGCAAATGTGCTCCACGGTGCCGATGTTGACGCGGAGGTCGTCCAAAACGCCACGCTCGCGCTTTAATTGCCTATCTGCCCAGTTAGGTTCGCTCTCGCATGACGAGCCGAACCTCTGCCCAGGCCCTCCTCGCAGTCCTCCTCGCCACCGTGTCCGTCGCGTGTGGTTCGGCTGCCGCCGATACCGGCTCCGCCACCGACTCGTCGAGCGCAGACACGACGCCGGGCGACCCGCAGCTCGCCAGCGCCACCGTCACCGGCGGCGACACCGGCTCACAGTCGCCGCTCAGCGCGCCCACGGCGCCCTCGGGCGCGGTCACGAGCGATGGCCGCGGAAAAGCGAGCAGCGGCGCCGACGTGGCCCCGTCGTCGAGCTCGGGCAACGACGTGGCGTCGGCGCCCCCGCCGCCGGTACCGAATGCGCCGCCGTCGGCCGAGCGCGAGGTCGTCGCGAAGCTCGGTCTCGGGACGAATTTCCTCGTCGGCCTCGGGAACGACAACACCGCCAGCTCCGATCCGAACCAGGCGAACGCCTACACGCTCGGGCCGAAGCTCGACATCCACTACCTCTACCTCGCCGGTCTCGACTGGCCGACGTGGAACTCCCCCGCGGGCAGCTACGTCACCATCCACGCCAACGCCGCGAAGGCCCACGGCGTCGTCCCGATGTTCACGCTCTACCAGGCTGCGTCGTACGGCGAGAACAACCTCGGCGCGTTCGACACAGACGCGTTCATGACTCGGTACTGGGCCGGTGTGCGCCTCCTCTTCCAGAAGCTCGGCGCGTTCGACGCGCCCGCGATGGTCCACGTCGAGCCCGATCTCTGGGGCTTCGCGCAGCGGCACGCCGAGCTGCCGTCCGGCACACCGATGAAGGTCGGCTCGCTCGTCCCCGAGTGCAGCGACCTGCCGTCGGACGTCTCGGGCATGGCCCGCTGCGTGATCCGCCTCTCGCGCCAGCTCTCGCCGAAGGTGGTGATCGGACTGTCGGCATCGTCGTTCGGTGCGTACACGAACGGCTACTCCGATCCGACGCGCATCGGAAACTTCATGAAGGCGATCGGCGCCGCCGACGGCGACATCACCGTCGTCGAGACGCTCGATCGCGACGCCGGCTGCTTCGAGAACGC
>JAXDMI010001035.1:0-6487 GCA_034666145.1 Myxococcales bacterium
CTTGCGCGCCTGCGGATCTTTTCCGAAGCGCTCCACCACCAGCTCCAGCATGCGCGGCGCGACGCCGTGGCCCTGGAACTCGGGCAGCACCGAGACCTCCTCGATCTCGTAGCCGCAGCCGAGATACCGGATCATCGAGAAGCGCGTGACGGTCACCACGCCGACGCGCGTGCCCGTCGCCTTCTCGACCGCCACGAAGCACCACACATCGTCGCGTGCGAGCTCGACGTCGAGGTACTCCTTGAAGAGCCCGGCCGCCTCGTAGGCCGGAAGATGCTCCCACACGCCTTGCAGCCCCTTCGCGAGGAATGCGGCGTCCTCGGTCGAGACGGGCGCGTGGATCTGCTCGAGCAGGATATCCATGACTACGTGTTGTCGTACCGCCACCCGCGGTCGACGTCACGTGCCAGAAAGAACCGGCCCGAGCCCTTCAGAAGAAGCCGCTCGCCGTCAGCAGGCCGCCCTGGGCCTGCTGATAGCCGTCGGACGGAGCTGCCTGGTAGCCGACCCACACGCGCCGCTGCTTGATGTCTTCGGTGCGATGGAGGTGAGGTACGACGACGCCGATGCCGGCACCGGCGACGCTGCCTGCGATGACGTCGGTCGGGAAGTGCGCTCCGGCTCGCACGCGCTCGACCGAGACGAACGTGGAGAGGCCGGCGGCGAGGATGAGCGTGATCCACGGACGTGCGTTGTGCGGCGAGCGCGCAAACGCGAGATAGGTGGCGGTCGCGCCGACGGCTGCGGTGACCGCCGCGTGTCCCGAGAAGAACGACAGCGAGCTGTCGGTGACGGAGTTCGAATAGTTGGGGTCGCCCTTGTGCGCCGCGGCATCGATATAGGCCTGCGGGCGCGGGCGGCGAACCGCCATCTTGACGAGGTCCGTCGTCGCGAACGAGAGCGACATCGACTCGGCGTAGAGGATGCCGTCGACGAGTCCGGTCTGGACGTCCTTCTCGCGGAAGCCGCTGAGTACCGGATCGACGAATGCGAAACCGACCGCTACGCCCATGCCGATGTTCGAGTAGGTGCCGGCGTTCGGGTCGACGGTCTGCGAGATCGCGCCGCGATCGATGCTGATCAGGTTGTTGCGATCGAAGTTGGGCGCGATCTGCTGCGGCCGGATCTCACCGCTTCCGATGATCAGCTCGAGGATGCCCGCGAAGCCGAGCGACACGGCGACGACTCCGACGTCTGCGACGGGATCGATGTCGAACGTGGTGCGCCCTGCAGGGCGAGGCTCCGCGGCCTTCGGCACGAGCTCGGACTTGCGCTCGGGGTCCCTCGGAGGCTGCACCTCCTCGGTGGTCGGCGTCGCGGGCGCCTTGCCGTCGGGTCCCGTCGGAGTCGCGACGCTCCCGGTCGGCGGGGTAGTTCCCGCCGGCGCTTGCGGCGCGTTCGCTGCGGGGCCGGGTGCAGGCGCGGGGTCCGGCGCTTGCGCGCTGGCGGCCTTCGCCGAGGTCATCGCCAAGATGGCCGTGAGGAGGGCCAGCGTCTTCGAGGTCGTTCGATGCATGCCCTCGGAACGCTAATACGACGTTACCGGCCTGACACGTGCAGATTGCATGATCGACGTCGGCTGCGGCCACGAGCGTCGGCATCGCGGCGGCTTGTCGCGATCTTGTGTCACCGCCATAGTATTTAGTCTTTCGGGCCTTCGTTGTAGCCGCGCGGGCGGTACTTCGGGTCGACGCCGTTGTGCTCCTCGCCGTGCTCGAGGATGTCTCGACCGAGATACTCGACCCACGAGCCCGGATGATTGCTCTTCATCTCGTCGAGCTCCTTCCGGACGGCCGTGTCGGGCAGGAGCATCTTCTCGTCCCACAGGCACTGGAGAGCGAGCGCGACGAGGTTCACGTCGTTGGGCGCGAGATCGAATCCGACCAAGTAGTGCGGCCACGCTTCGGGCGCGCGATGCAGCCGGCACAGCGTGTCGCCGAGATAGATGCTCGCCATCGGCCATTGCGGCGCGAGCCTGAGCGCCACCTCGTTCGCAGCGCGACGTCCCTCGAGATCGCCGCGTGCGCCCTTCATCACCGAATAATTGAGATGCGCCTTCGCGCTGCGCGGCACGGCCTTGCGCGTCGCGTCCCAGAAGGTGAGATCGTCGGTGTAGTCGTTGGCGTGACGTCGCGCGCAGATCGCCTGGATCGCGAAGAACAGGACGATCGCCGACACCGCGCCCGTGCGCGCCAGGGATCCCCGCTTGAGCCGCGCGAGCACTGCGCTGAACGCGATCGCGAACAGCAAGCTCGAGCCGATGGCGGGGAAGTACCAGAAACGCTCCGCGCGCACCGTCGGAAGCAGCACCGGGATGTTCGACACCGGGAAGTACGACACGACGATCCACAGGCACGCGGCGCCGATCACCGGCCACGTGTCGACGAGCATTGCCGTCGGCAGCGAGTGCGGCGCGCCGCGATACGGGCCGTCGCCGAGCTGCACCACGGAGAGCGCGGCGCGATCGCGCTTCCATCGGCGATACGAGCGAATGCCCAGCCACGCTGCGAGCGGGAACGGCAGCAGCATCAGCAGGGCGCCGAGGATGCTCTCGGGGAAGATGGGCCCGTCGGGGATCGGCTCCTGCGGCGCGGAGTAGTCGCCGGAGAGCGGATACGGAAACACGAGCTGCTCGAGCCCACGGAGATAGACGCGCAGCGCGCCGGCCACGCGCAGCGCGCCGTGCGTGTTCACGAGCGGGTTGTTGAGCGGATCCTTCGGCAGGCTCGGCTGCGCATACCAGCGCAGGACGGCGGCGAACGCGCGCGGAGCCCACGTCTTCCCGGCGTTGGCCTCGATGGAGAGCTCGGCGGGCAGCGGCGCAGGGAACATGCGCCGTCGCGCTTCGACATAGAAGAGGAACGCGGCGCCGGAAGCGAGGAGCGCGAGCGCGCCGCGCGCCCAGCGACGCGGCTTGTCGGGGTGGTGGAGCTGCGCGCAGAGCAGCGCCGTCACGGGCACGAGCGGCACGCAGCACAGCGCGCTCTCCTTCGAGTAGAGCCCGAAGAGCGTGGCCAGGAAGACGCCGATGGCCATCCACGGAAGGCGCAGCGAGAGCGCCGACAGCGCGAGGAGCGCGCCGGTCGCCCCGAGCACGTCGGAGATGCCGACGACGCCGCTCACGGCCTCGGTGAGGACCGCGCTGGCGGTGAACGCCGCGCCTGCCAGCCAGGCCGTGCCGCGCTTCTTCGTGAGCTGGAAGGCGATGACGCAGACGAGCGCGCCGTTCATCCCGTGCAGCAGCACGTTCACCCAGTGGTGGAGGAACGGCGTCTGCTCGCGGGCGCCGAGTCCCCACAGCGCACGCCATACGAGATCGGGAATCGGGCGGTACGAGCCGATGCTGCGCTCGGGACCGAGACCCCAGAAGTCCCTGTAGAATGCATCGATCCAGCGGAACTTCGGATGCGGGTCGGCGATGCTCCGCACGTACGGATTCGCGAGCAACGCCTCCTGCTCGTCGAAGATGAAGTTCGTGCTCGGGTGCCGCGTGAAGAGCAGCATCGAGAGGAAGCAGAACGGCACGAGCGCGAGCCCGAAGCCGGGATCGTCACCGAGGAAGTAGTCGTGGATCCACTGGCGGAACGTGACGATGAAGCGAGGATGACCGCCGGTGTCCCCGCTCGCGTCGAGCGCAGGCGGAGGACCCGACGGATACGCCGGACCCGCGGGCAGCACATCGGCCGCGGCGGGGTCGGACGGCGGCGGCTCCGCGAGCGCCAGCGTCACCACCGGCGGATCCGCGCTCGCGTCGGCGTGCGCCTCCGCGTCCGCGTTCGCGTCCGCCTCCGCGCCCGCGTTTGCCTCCTCGGTCACGGCCTCACTCCGGCTTCGCGAGCTCGGCGACGATCGGCGGCACGCGGTCAGCAGGCGCGTCGTCGTCGATGATCCAGTTGTCGCCCCAGAGGTGAGCGCCGCCGTCGATGTACCAGCACTCGCCGGTCACGAACCACGCGGCGTCGCACGCGAGATACACGATGAGCTGCGCGACCTCACCAGCGGTGCCGACGCGCTTCATCGGCGTCTTCTTGCGGCTCGCCTCGATGAGCTCGGGCGGATACTGATCGGTGCCCGTGGTGCGGATGACCCCGGGCGCGATCGCGTTGACCTGGATGTTGTGCATCGCCCACTCGATGGCGAGTGTCTTCGTCATGTTCTCGACCCCGGCGCGCGCTGCGCCGGTGTGAACCATGCCGGGAAAGCCCCGTGCGACGTTGGCGATGACGTTCACGATCCGCCCTTTTTTCGCGGGGATCATGTGCTTCGTGGCCACGGCCTGCGTCATGAAGAACGTGCCGTTCAGGTTGTTGCGGACGACCGCCTCCCAGCCGCGAGGAGTCACCGTCTCGGCGGTGGTCGGGAACTGACCGCCCGCGTTGTTGACGAGGATGCTCGCGGTGCCGAGCTTCGACGTCACCGAGTCGGCGAACGCCTGGATCTGCTCGACCTCGCGGATGTCACACACCTCCGCGATGTGCTCGATCTTCCGCTCGCGCAGCTTCTGCTCCGCTGCTTCGAGCTTCTCCTTCTTGCGACCGCAGATGGCCACCTTCGCGCCGAGCTCGCCGAGCGCGATGGCCGTCGAGAGCCCGATGCCGCTCCCGCCGCCGGTGACGATGGCGACCTGTCCGTCGAAGAGCCCTTTGCGGAAGATATGCATGAGACGAGGATCCTTGCGTCAGGCGAGCCGCACGCCGCCTTCGTCCTTCACGAGCGAGCGGCCGCAGGTGCAGGTTCCCTTGCCGGTGGCCTCGTCGAGCTTCACGCGCTCGCCGCACGAGCACACCCAGCCGACGAACCGCGCGGGGTTGCCGAGGACGAGCGCGTGGTCGGGGACGTCCTTCGTCACGACGGCGCCCGAGCCGACCATCGCCCACTTGCCGACCGTGACACCGCACACGATCGTCGAGTTCGCACCGAGCGCCGCGCCGGCCTTCACGCGGGTGGGCGTGACCTTCCAGTCGTCGACACCCTTGGTGGTCATGTCGGGGTTCACGGCGCGCGGCACCTTGTCGTTGGTGAAGCAGACGTGCGGTCCGACGAAGACACCGTCGTCGATGGTGACGCCGACGTAGACCGAGACGTTGTTCTGGATCTTGACCCGGTCGCCGATGACGACGTCGTTGTCGAGGTAGACGCCCTTGCCGAAGATGCAGCCCTTGCCGATCTTCACGCCGTCGCGGACCTGACAAAAGAGCCAGATCTGCGTGCCGTCGCCGATCTCTGCCTTGGGGGAAACCTCAGACGTGGGATGGATGCGTACGGGCGTGACTGGCATGAGAAGCCCGAAGCATAGTCACGAAGTGGGTCGGGCCGGAAGCCGGGAGGTACGGGTCCGCACCGCCTCGCGCGCGAGCTCGTCGGCGCGCTCGTTCAGCGGCACGCCGGCATGGCCGGGCACGTAGACGATCCTCCAGCCGGTACGACGCGCGAGCGCGACCTTCACACCGGCGATGAGCTCCTTGTTCGCCTTCGCCTTCCAGCCCTTCGTGAGCACGCCGATCGCGTACTGGCTGTCGGTGTGGACGACGGCGGCAGCGCCGTCCGGGACGATCTCGGCGGCGCGCAGGATGCCGGTGAGCTCGGCGACGTTGTTGGTTCCCACCCCGAGGTACTCGAAGCCCTCGGCGATCGTTCCGTCCGGTCCGACCAGCACGATGCCGAGCCCCGCCGGTCCGGGATTTCCCGAGCACGCGCCGTCCGCGTAGACCGTCCATGCGCCCGCGGGGATCGCGCCGGGCGCGAGCGCTGCGGCGGCCGCGGCCGTCTTCCGATCCGCGGAGCGACTCGCTGCGCCCTCTGCCTTCGCTGCGCCTTCGGCCTTGGGCGGCGCAGCCTCGGCGGGCGCGCACGCGTCGTCGGGAAGGAGAGCCTCGCCGGCGACGAGCTCGAGGTTCCGCGCCGCCGCCTGGTAAGCACGACCGTCGCTGGGCTTGTACCGGACCTCGACGCGTCCCGAGACTGCGTCGAACGATCCGTCGGCGCGCGCTTTCGCGAGCACCTTCTGGCCACGGAGGAGTGCGCGAGCCCAGGGCACGGAGCTTCGATAGGGCATGTGGCCGCGGGGCTCAAGAGACGAGGGTGCCGGACGACGGGGCCGGACGACGGGGCCGGGCGTCGTGCTACCTAGACCATCGTGCCGTCGATGCCGCCGCCGCCGCCGCTCCGGGAGCTCCGCGCCATCTACGTCGCGATCGGCTGCTCGGTCATCGGCGTCGTCGCGAAATTCTTCGTCGGCTACCTCACCGGCAGCATGTCGATGATCTCTTCGGCGGTCGACTCCGTCGGTGATCTCTTCGTGTCGTTCACGAACCTCTTCGTCGTTCGCATCGCTGCGCGCGCGCCCGACGCCGATCACAACAACGGACACGCGAAGGCCGAAGGCCTCGGCGCGATGTTCGAGGGCGGCTTCATCTTCGCATCGGCCGCATTCATCATCTACGAGTCGCTCCACCGCCTGACCACCGGACACCTCGAGCACGACTCG
>JAXDMI010001036.1:0-4529 GCA_034666145.1 Myxococcales bacterium
GAGGACGACGAGCGCAGCCTCCGCGACTCGTCCGGCCACGCGGCTCTTGACGAACACTGCCGAGAGCACGCGGCGCATCCGCCGGAGCCTATCCGCCGTCGCCGCCGTCCGTCGGACCGGCGTCCGGTACGCCGGCGTCCGGTCCGACCAGCGGCGGAAGCGTGCCGCCCTCGGGCGTGCCCGCGCTCGTACCTGGCGTACTTGGCGTACCTGCATCGATGCCCGCGACATCGGGACCAACCGCGCTGCAGATGGGCGGCGGGGCGCCCGGCGACATCAGCGCGGCATCCGCTCCAGCGTCCTGGTCGAGCCCGGCGAACGGCGGCGTGAGACAGGAGAGCTTCGTCTGATCGGTGTCGAGGATGACGCCGTTCCACGGCGCCTCCTTCGAGCTACGGCAGACGTAGCCGCCGCGACAGTCGCTGTCGTTTCCGCAGAGCGCCATGCAGAAGCCGCGGGCGACGCGCGAGCCGTAAGCGCCGGCGCGGTCGTCGTACGGGCAGCCCGGCAGAGCCGCGTTGAACAGCACGCACGCGGCCTGGTCGGGGCATCCATTCGCGACGCAGTTGAACTCCGTGCAATAGCCGCCGGGCTGCGACGTATCGCAGAGCCGATCGCCCTGCGTCGAGCAGTCCGTCGAGAGGACGCACTTGTCACCGATCTTCGGCGTGCATGCCGTGACGGCGCCGAGCGTTGCCGAGAGCAGCAACGCGAGCATCGTGAACCGGCGGCGAGAGCTCGAGGAATAGGAGGGCAAGTTGGATGGTCCAGCAGGCGTCGACGAAAGCGATTCGGTGCTGCGCTTCTAGTCCCATTAGCCGTTTGACATCAAGCGCCTCGGCCCCTAAAGAACACGTCCATGGCGACCCACATCACCGCAGACTGCATCAACTGCGGCGCTTGCGAGCCTGAGTGCCCGAACGAGGCGATCAGCGAAGGCGAAGAGATCTACATCATCGATCCCGAGCTCTGCACGGAGTGCGTCGGCTTCTACGATCACGAGGCTTGCCAGGCGGTGTGTCCGGTCGAGTGTTGCCTTCCCGACCCGAATCACGTCGAAGACGAGAAGGCGCTGATCGAGCGCGCGCTGACCCTCCATCCGGACGATGAAGAGCTGAAGAAGCGCGCCGAAGTGAACAACTACCCGTCTCGCTTCCGCAAGTGATCGCGTGAGCGTGCGCGCCGCCAGCTTCACGCTGGTGCCTCGCCTGGTGCGTCGCCTGGTGCCTCGCCGTCTGGCGTGCGCGCCGATTGCCTTCGCGCTCGCCGGATGCGGTGGCGGCGCTCCGCTGCTCCATCCCGCGCGCACCTTGCCGTCCGGCGACATCCGCGTGGCGAGCGGCGTGAGCGCGAACGTCGCCGCCGGCTCGCTCGGCGATGACCTCCGCGTGGCGAAGGACGCCGCGACGCGTGATCCGACCGTGCCCGGCACCCCGGGGAGCAACGCGGCCTACGCGAAGGGCGCGCTCGTGGCGGCGGCGATCGCGCCCGGCCTCGCGCCCTTCATCGGTGCGCGCGTGGGCGTCGGCAATCAATACGAAGGCGGGCTCGCGTATACGGGTCGCGCAGTGCGCGCCGACATGCGGCGTTCGTTCGACGAAGGGAAGGTCTCGTTCTCGGTCGGCCTCGGCCTGTCCGCGGCGCTCTACGGCCGCCAGCAAGGCAGCGACCTCCCGAACGTCGACCTGGGTGCGCTGCACGGCTACGGCTTCGACATCCCGCTGCTCGTGGGATGGGAGAGCAACGGCGGCATCTACAAGGTGTGGGGCGGCGCGCGCGGCGGCTTCGAGCGCGACGTCATCGAGACCCTCACCAGCGAGCCGAAGGCCGTCAGCCTCGGCCCCACGCCGATCCATCTCGACGCGAACCGCTACTGGGGCGGCGCCGTCGTCGGGCTCGCCACCGGGTTCAATCACGTGCACGTCGCGCTCGAGCTCTCGGCCGCGTACCAAGTCGTGACCGGCAACTACAACGAGAACCACGTCACGGTGCGCGGCATCACGCTCGCGCCGGCTACTGCGTTGTGGTGGACGTTCTAGCCTTCTGAGCCATCGCGAGCGTCGTCATGATGGCGCCGAGCGCGCGCCACGCCACGTCGGCTGCCTCTTGCGACGCCCGCGCGTGACCCGCGAGCCATTCGGCGCGGCCCGTGGACCCGACGACGTTCGCGACGCCGAGCGCCGTCGCGCACGGGATGCCCGCGACGGCGCACGCGCGCGCGAACGCGAACGCCTCGAGGTGCTCGACGTCGGCGGCTGCCGCCGAAGCTTCGCCCGCGCGTGGGAGTCGCGCCGCGAGCCCGTCGTCGGTGGTGATGCCCACGGTATTTGCAATCTGCACGCTTCTGGCGCCGGCGCCGACGAGCGCGTCGTGGAGACCGCGATCGAAGAGGGCCTCCACGGGCATCGGTCCCGGGAGCGCCGCCATGCCGTCGATCACCGAAGCGTCGACCAGCCGTACGCCCGCGCCGGAGACCACCGACCCCACCGCCAGCGCGGTTCCGAACGCGCCGCACGTCCCGAGCAGGAGGGCAGCGGTGGGCTCTTCGCGTGCGACGCATCGCGTCATCGCGATGGACGCTTCGACGAGGCCGACGCCGAGCGTATCGAGAACGAGCTCGATGCCGAGCGGAAGCTGCGCCAGCCACTCGCGATATCGACTCAGCTCCGGCTCCCAGGCCGCTACCACCAGCAGTTTCAAGGCGTTACTCCCAGACGCAACCTCGAGGGCAGGCTCTCGAGCTCGCGTACGTCTCGTGATCGTCCGCCGCCGTGCTCGGGGTGGGTTGCCCGCGGAGGCTCTGCCGTCTACTCTACCTATGTTTATGCGTTCTCACTTGCTCCTGACGGGCGCCCTCGCCTCCTTCACCGCCATCGGCTGCGTTGCGCCGCCGGACGACCGGCCGGATGCCGAGGCGACGTCGAGCACGGCCACTGCCGTCGTCGTCGTCGAGCGCACGATGGGTCCGGGTGATGCCGTCCGTGGCGACGCCGTGATCGCTCGTTTCGTCCGCGTCCATCAGGGCGTCGTCGACGAGCAGGCGCTTCGCATCGCCGGCGCCTCGGGATTCGACCGCGATCTGCCTGCGGTCGGCACGTGCTCGACCGCCCCCGCGGAGACGCAGCCTGCGCTCCAGCCGCGCAGCGTCGATCTCCTCGACGTCGGCGTGCTCACCGTCGACGGCTCGTACAACGCTGCTGCCGTCGCGAACGCCGGCAAGAGCACCGTCGTCCTGCCGCGCGCGATGCCCGATCCCACCGGCGTCGTCTCCGGCGTCTTTTACTCCGCGCGCTCCGCCGAGGCCTTCACGCCGGCCGGCCGTCTCCAGTTCCACACGAGCGGCGGCCCCGACATGGCGGAGGGCTTCCGCGTCGACGTGCCCTCGCCGCGTGACGTGGCCGACGTGCACGTCGCGTTCATCGGTGCGTCCGGCCTCGACGTCACGTGGGAATCCGACGCCGTCGCGAGCGAAGCACGCGACGTCGTCTACGTCGATGTACTCGGTCCCTCGTCACGCCTCGTCGCGCGCTGCGCCACCCTCGACGTCGGACAGCTCTCGATTCCGGGCAGCGCCGTCGGCATGCTCGAGGACGGTCAGCTCGCCGTGCATCGTCTCCATCGTGAGAGCTTCCGCGCGAAGGGCATCGAGCCCGGCGAGATCCGCTTCGACATCGCGCGCGTCATCGCGTTCCACCGCGGGTCCTGAGCCGCTAGAAGCAGGGCATGCGCGCGTCGCTCGGCCCGCCTTCGCTCCGTTTCCCGCTCGTCGTGTTGCTCGCTCTCTGCGCGGCGAGCACGAGCGCGCCCGCGAGCGCCGATCCCGCGAAGCCTGCGCGTCCGGCGGGGACGACGCCGGCGAAGCGCACGCAGGCGGTGCCGGCATCGCGTAGCTGGCACAGCGCGACGCCCGGCAAGACCGCACCGGTGGACGAGCACGGTCGCGCGTTGCTCGTCCTCCAGGGCCTCAACATCCCGGATCGCGTCGAGCTCACACCGCGCAGCGATCGCGGCGGCTTCTCCGCGGAGGACCTCGACCGCGCCGCGCACGTCATGCGCGACCACAGCGGCAACGAGCATCCCGTCGATCCGCGCTTGCTCGACCTGGTCTACCGCATCCAGGCGCACTTCCACGCGCACGAGATCCGCATCATCTCCGGCTATCGAGCTCCGCTGGGCGCCTCGCACGCCACGTCGAACCACGGCAAGGGCCGCGCGATGGACCTCGTCGTTCCCGGCGCGAGCGACGAGGAGGTCGCGAAGCTCGCGCGCGAGGAGGGCTTCGCCGGCGTCGGCATCTACCCGGTGAGCGGCTTCGTCCACGTCGACGTTCGTGAGCGCTCGTATTTCTGGGTCGATACGAGCGGCCCGGGCAAGCGCAGCCGTATCCGCGGGATCCTCGGCGACGTCGCGGCGAAGAGCGACGCGCAGGCGATCGCGCGCGGCGAGCGATCGGTCGGCCCGTTCCACATCGGCACCGACGTCGACACTGCGATCGCCAGCACGGCTGTCGCCTCCCACGCGCCGCCGCC
>JAXDMI010001037.1:0-5693 GCA_034666145.1 Myxococcales bacterium
TTCGTGGACAAATCGCCGAACGACGGTCGCAGGACGCTCGCACCGAGACGAATGCGCCGGGTGACCGCTCTACATGCCACATCACGTAGACGACGTTGCACGTGTCTTGTGCGCGCAGCTTCAGACCGATCTGCCGCCTCAGCTCGCCGTTCGCGAGCGGCGCAGTCGACACGCTCGGGCCGCGGTACACGAACGCGAGCTCGGCGGCACGACTTCGGTCACCCGCGATGACCGCGCGCACGCCGCCCATGTCGACGCGCGGTGCTCTTCCGGCGACTGGACGCGACCGGCGCCGACGCACAGCGCGCTCGCCCGAATCGCTTCGAGCGGAGCGAGCGCGTCGGTGTGTGCAGACTGCGAGAGCCGTGCGGTCGCAGCGCCGCCACAGTTGCCGATCGCGGCGGCCGCCACGGCCGTCAGGACGACGCATGCCAGGGCACGGGGGCGGTGGGGGAGGGTACGCGGCATGAGAGACACCTTATGCTCTCCCCGGCTGGGAACGCGGGCTCGCTCCAGTTTACGGGTACGCGATGAACATGGCCGCGCCGCACGGCGCGACGACCTGTTGCTCGCGTCCCCGGGAGCCGATCTTGACGGCATGGCGACCGCACGCGACGGCGATCCGTGACGACGCGACGACAACGAGATGGCCGTCGACCCAGACGCGATGACCCTCCGCGGCGGGCGGCAGCTCGAGCACACCCTGCGTCGCGTCGAGCTCGAGGGAACCGGTGGCCGCCGTCTCGGAGGTCTCGGTCGCTTCGCCGAGGCTGTCGAGGTCGCCGACGGAATCGCCGGTAGGCAACGGCGGGATCGTCCGCACCTCGAGTGCTTGCGGCCGAGCGATGGAGCTCATGACCGAATGCACGACCGGACGCCGATACGCCGATACCGCCAACAGGCCGGCCGCCGCGACGACGACGACGGTGATCGCCGCCCCGACGAGTCCCCCCATGCAGGTCGGAATGCCGGCGGGGTCGACGGCGTCGTTCGGCCCACCGGGGAGGGGCTCCGCCTGAGCGCCGTCGGGCTCCGCGCGCTGGGCCTCGCTCGTGAGCGCGGACGCGATTTCATCCGCGATGCTCTTCTCGAGCGCGTAGGAGTGCACCGAGTAGGTCGGCTCGACGGGATCTCCGGGCCTCGCGCTGGGGCGTGCATTCATCCCTATCTCTCACGGGCGAATCGCGCGTTCGTTCAGGGGGCGACGAGCGGAACGGACGATTGGACGAATCGTCGTCATCGGTTCGATTGGCCATGAAGCCGGGAGGCGCGGCGCCGTTCCTGTTCATGCGAGTCGCGGCAGCTCGACCCGCCCTTCCCCACCAAACCCTGCGCAAGGCCTTCAAGAAAACAACATGATCACATCCAAGAACGCTCGCTCCATCATCGGTCTCTCCTCGGTCCTCGCCCTCGCGGCATCGTCGTTTGCTTGCTCGGCGCCGGCCGGCGAAGAGTCGGTCGAGCCCCGCGTCGAGACGATCAACCGCTCTCATCAGGCGCTCAGCTCCGGCGCGCTGAAGTGGGCCAACGGCACGTTCACCGGCTGCCAGAACCGCAGCGGTAGCTGGAGCGCGCGTATCTCGGGCACCGATCCGATGCCGCACCCCGCGCTCACCGTCGTGAAGGACGACGTCGACTGCACGCTCACGCTCACCAGCCTCGAGGCGGACGCCACCTACGACGGCGACCCCTCGATCGCGATGACCACGTCGTATGCGACGTCCGGCTCGGCGTTCTCCACCGGCGGCGGTTCGATCGCGTTCTATGCGAACGCGGACCTCAGCTCAGCCTCGTTCGCGGGCAACTTCGGGATGACGATCCTCTTCTCCGACGACCTCGCGGACACGAGCCCCACGGTCAATGCCACCTACGCCACGGTGACCGCCACCGCGAGCGAGTCGCAGGTCGTCGCGCCGAGCTACGCGCTCGACTTCGGAGGCCTGACGCTCCAGACGAACGTGAGCCACGTCGTGCAGTCCGCGTCCGGCAACGTGACGACGACGGCGACCGGCCAGACCGGCGAGTCGTACGTCATCTCCGAGAACACGAGCCTGGGTCTGGACTTCGCCGACGTCGATGCGGAGTACGCGCTCGGAGAGCCCGCTGCAGTCGGTTCGTCGATCGCCATCGACGCGTTCGACCTCGGCGGCAAGACGCTCCCGGTCACCCGCACCCTGATCATCCAGCACGCCGAGAGCGGCGTCCCGGCCTACCAGGTCGTGCGCATCACCTTCGCCGCGCCGCTGTGAGCGCGTAACCGTCGCGCCATCGCGACGCGAAAGGGCAGAGCGCCCCGTCGTTCCGAAAGGAGCGGCGGGGCATTTCCGCGTTTGTCCGCGCCTGCCTCCAAGCCTCGATCCGCGTGCACCGTCGCGCTGATGACGGTCGCGCGAGGGCCAACGCCACGCCGGTGACGCTACCGTCACGCTTCCACGGCGCGGGGCTCCCGATCGGCTCCGGAAGCCGTAAAACATGCGTGATTCGCGATCGCGCGGGCTGGTACGCGCCGTGCTGAGTGGGTCTGCATGATGAGCAGCATGCCGAGCGCCCTTCCTCCCGCCTACGTGTCGAACATCGACACGATCTTGACGCTTCCCAAGCAGACGGGCTCGATGGCCATCGCGAATGCGTGCCGCGCGACCGCGCTCGCGTTCCTCAACGAGGCGCTCCACTGGGGCAAGGCCGAGCTCGCGATGTGGCTCATGGGCCCCTACGGCCAGCTCACGCAGTACGTGTCGCCGTTCGCGAGCCGCCGTAGCGGCGAGCACGTCCGCACGGCCCCGCTGATGCGCGAGATCGACGCACGCATGGTCGATCGCGTCATCCGCGCAGCACACGACGAGGTCATGAGCACCCTCTCGCGCATCAGCGACACCGAAGGCGGAGCGAGCTTCGCGTTCACCATGCTCGCGGCCGGCTTCGTCGCCCGCTGCGAGGATCAGGGGCAAGTCGCAGGTTGGGTCCCGACCAGCGATGCGCGCCGCCTCGCCGACCGCGTGCTCTCGCTCCTCGCCGCCGACTACCTCTCGCGTCCCGGCCACTACGAGAACGACCTCTCGATCTGCCACATCTGCAAGACCGTCGAGTTCGACGCCGTCTCGCACGACCGCGGCGTCTGCGATCGCCACGGCAGCGGCATGTTCAGCCCCTCGCGCCGCGGCAACACGCTCCCGTACCTCCCGGAGGGCGCATGAACGCCGCCGTTCGCCTGGTCGACGTCTCGATCCGGCCCTCCATTCGACCCTCACTCCGTCCGACGTTCGCTCCCAGCTCGCGCGCCACGGTGATCCCCAATCTCACCGGGTCGTTCGCGACCGAGCCGCCGTCGACGCAGCGAAGCGCGACCGTTCACCCGCGCTTCGAGACGGCGTCGCGCCAAGAAGCGACGAATCTCCTCTGCGTGATGCGTCTGAACGTGGATTTCCTGCAGTCGCTGCTGCACGGGCAGGCTGCGATGCTCGCGACGACCGCGCTCGCCGACCTGAACGAGACCATCGATCGACTCGAGCACCGGCTCGGTGCGTCGGCCCGTCGACGCTGACCCGCGCCAGTCAGAGGTGACCCCCGGGTCTGTGCCGACCCAGGATGGGTGCCGAACGGAACCGCCTGAAAGAACGGCAAATCCCGAGCACCGCGGTCTTCGGACCAAGCGCTCGGGGACGGCCCCGCGTTTGCAGAACCAAGGATTATGAATCTCGGAACACTCCGTCCCCTCCAAGCTGCCCTGGCGAGCATCCGTCCGCTCGCGCCTGCGACGATCGTGGACGACGGCGAGATCACCTCGATCAGGCGCAACGTCCGCACGCTCCGCCCCACGAGCCGCGGCAAGATCATCGGCCAGCATCCGACCATCAAGAAGTGCCTCGACACGATCGACCGCGTCGCCAGCTCGATGGCCACCGTGCTCGTCATCGGCGAGAGCGGCACCGGCAAGGAGCTCGTCGTCGCTGCGCTCCACGACGCGAGCACGCGCCGTCACGGTCCGCTCGTCACCATCAACTGCGGCGCCATCCCCGCCGAGCTCGTCGAGAGCGAGCTCTTCGGCCACGTGAAGGGCGCCTTCACCGGCGCACAGTCGACGCGGCGCGGTCACGTGGCGAACGCCGAGGGCGGCACGCTCTTCCTCGACGAGGTCGGTGACCTCCCCCTCGCCGCGCAGGTGAAGCTCCTCCGCGTCCTCCAGCAGCGCGAGTACACGCCCGTCGGCGACTCCCGCGCCGTGAAGTGCGACGTGCGCGTGGTCGCCGCGACCCATCGCGACCTCAAGTCCGAAGTCGCCGCGGGCCGCTTCCGCGAGGACCTCTACTACCGCCTCAACGTCATCCAGCTCACGCTGCCGGCGCTCCGCGAGCGCGGCACCGACGTGCGCGTCCTCGCGATGCACTTCTACCGTGGCTTCGTCGCCTCCTCGGGTCGCACCGACCTCCGCGGCTTCTCCGCCGGCGCGCTCCACGCGATCGAGACGCACTCCTGGCCGGGCAACGTCCGCGCGCTCGAGAACGCCATCGAGCGTGGTGTCCTCCTCGCGCGCGGCCCGTTCATCGAGGCCGACGACATCCTCGAGGGCGGCGCGAGCAGCGCGGTCGAAGCCAACGTCGCGCTCTCTCCGCGCGACCCGCGCCGCGAGCCCGACGTCATTCGTACGGTGGAGATCCGCGAGTCCGCGCACGCACGCAGCGCCGACGCGCGCAACTCTGCCGAAGCGACCGCGCTGCCGCCGCCGCCGAAGGCCGCGCGCTTCGATCTGTCGCGCCGCCCTTCATCTCTGAGCATGCCGGCCGTTGTTCCTTTCGGGACCCCCGAGCGGCGTGGCTCGAATCCCGCATTCCCCCGCGTGCTGCCGGATCAGGGCTTCGACCTCTTTTCGGCAGCCGAGCAATACCAGAACAACCTGATCCGGCAGGCGCTCGCCCGCACCGGTGGCAACAAGAACAAGGCCGCGCAGCTGCTCGGTCTGAACCGCACGACGCTCGTGGAGATCATCCGACGTCGCGGCCTATGACCGGAGACCGATGGCGTCGCGTAGTATTTTCCTCTCAGCACTCCTCGCGACGACGACCCTCGTAGCTCTCATTTCGGCACCGCGCGAAGCGCAAGCCTTCGAGGTCAAGCACACCGCCGGCGGTCAGCTCGTTCACTGGCATCGTGCGAGCGTGTCTTGGACGGTGGACTCTTCGGTTCGCAAGGTGCCGGGCGGCGAAGATGCGGTCAGCGCTGCCGCGGACGCTTGGACGCAGCTCGCCGGTGCACCGTCGCTCGCGGTCGCCGGCGTCGGCGCGAAGCTCTCGCCGGGTCTCGATGGGACGAACGCGGTCTTCTTCGTGGAAGGTGGCTTTGCGCCGGCCGGAAACGCGCTCGCCGTCACCATTCTCTCGTTCGACGACCGCACGGGTGAAGTGCTCGACGCCGACATCGTCTTGAATGGGAAGTACCAGCTCGGCCTCGTCGCAAAGGGCACGACGCATCCCACGGCGATCACCGACCCCGGTGGTGAGACGTACGACATCGGTCGCGTGCTCGCGCACGAGATGGGTCATGCGCTCGCGCTGAGCGACGAGCCCGCCGACGTGTCCGCGCTCATGTACCCGTACGTGTCGCGCGCCGTGTCGCTCGCGACGGCACCGTCCGATGACGACGTCGCGGGACTGAACGCGCTCTATACCAACCTCGATCCCGCTCGCGTCAGCGCGACG
>JAXDMI010001038.1:0-2969 GCA_034666145.1 Myxococcales bacterium
GGCGGGCTCGATGCGTCCGACCCGAACACTCCACAACCGCCGACGAGGCCGAGAACTCCGACACCAACCAGGATACGAGAATGCATGTTTCCCCCCTCGGCCGGCTCTGGCCAGAGTTGCGTCGATAAAGATAATCGACCCGAAATCGTCAGGCCATACCCCTTAGGGCGTATGCGGATGACCGTAGTCTCCCGGCGTGCTCAGCGGAGGCGCGTGACGTACCAGGCGCCGCGCCAGGCCGTCATCTCGGCGATGTCGAGATGGCGCTGCTTTCCTTCGATCGTGAACGTCAGCTTCGCGTGCTTCATGCGCCAGAGCGGACGCTTAAAATCATGCTTCCGCGGCGTGAGCTGCGTGATCGAGTGACCGATCTCGAAGCTCACGAACTTCGCGTTCTCCATGCCTTTGATGCGCTTGTGCGTCCGCTCTACGGCGCGATGGAACGCACCGGAGAGGCGCTTTTCCCAGGCTTTTTGGGGGTCGGCGGCATCGCGCGTCGAGATGTACGCGTCACGGGGGAAGAGCGCGTCGTTCGCGAGGTCGGGATTGTTCTGGGCGATCGCCTCGAGCAGATGCCGCATCCGCAGCGGAAGCTCGTCGGACGTCGCCGGCGGCATGAGGAGATCGGCTTCCGAGACACCGCTGTCGGCGGCTGCTGCGCCGCCCTCGGGGCCCGCGTCCTTCGCACGGGCGAGAATCGCCGAGTCGCCGCCGTCAGGAGCGGCGGCGTTCGACCTATCGCCGCAACCCACGATCGCGCATGCGAGAGCGAGGGGCGCTGCGAGCCGCGCGAGCCGCACGAAACGTAGCGGCGTCGTGTGCACGGTCAGGCGAGGTTCGGCAGCGTGACGATGTCGACGTGCAGGACCTCGTCGAAGGCCCGGATCTCCGCCATGCAACCTTCGCTCGGTCGAGAGACGACGCGGAGCTTCGCGCACGATGCGCCGCCACCCTCGAAGACCGTGTTGGTCACTTCTTCGACGTTGATGCTGTGACGCTTGATGACGGCGAGCACGTTCGCGAACGTGCCGACCTTGTCGAGCATGCGGATCACCATCTGGAAGCGCGCGGTCGAGAGGTTCATCACGTTGACGACGTTCGGGACCTCGCCCTCGAGGAGGAACGAGCGGATGACACGCACCGTCTCGGTGGCGATCGAGAGCTGCGCCTGATCGGTCGAGGCCGCGATGTGCGGCGTGGCGTAGAGGAAGCCGCCGGTGGAGGTGGCGGGCAGCGACGTGAAGAGCTCGGGCGAGATCTCCTTCTTGCCGCGTGGCTCGTTGGGGATGACGTCGAGGCCGATGCGGAGGCCGCGGGTGTTCATCGCGTCCATCATCGCCTCGTAGTCGACGAGATCGGGACGGGCGCAGTTGATGAAGATGCCGCGCTTCGGCATGACGTCGAAGATGCGACGGCCGACGATGCCGCGTGTGCGGTCGTTGAGCGCGAGATGGACCGAGAGGATGTCCGACTTGGAGGCGAGCTCCTCGAGCGTCGCCGCGTGACCGATGCCGAGCTCGGCGGCCCGCGCCGGACTGAAGCCGCGGCTCCAGCCGATCGGGTTGAGGCCGAACGTCTTCGCGCGTTGCGCGACGTCACGACCGATGGCGCCGAGGCCGGCGATGCCGATGGTCTTGCCGATGAGGCCCTCGGCCTTCGCGTACTCGGTGCGCTCCCACTTGCCTGCGCGGAGCGATGCGACGGCATCCGGGATGCGCCGGTCGATCGAGACGAGGAGCCCGAAGACCAGCTCGGCGACGGCCGAAGAGTTCTTGCCGGGACAGTTGGCGACGTAGATCCCGCGCTCGCTCGCGGCCTTCACGTCGATGGTCGCCGTCTCGGCGCCGGCGCGAACGATCAGGTTGAGCTGACGCGCGCCTTCGATGGCCTTGCGCGTGACCTCTTTCGAGCGAACGACGAGGATGCCCACGCCGTTCAGCTTGGTTTCGAGCGTCTCTCGCGTGAGCTCGGGCTCGTACACGACGTCGACGGGGAGCGTGCGCAGTTCTTCGACCGCACGGGGGTGAAGCTTGTCGGCAATGAGGAGACGCATGGCGGCGCGCAGCTTAGCCGAAAAAGGAAGAATTTGCAGGGCAATGGCCTGGAAGTGCGTCGGTTTTCGACGGTCGGCGGAGCGCCGCCTCCGCCTTGCGCTCAGGTGGCCGGAATCGTGGTGCGCCCGCGTTTCGTGACCAGCGACACGCTGCCTGCGGCGCCCTCGGACGCGCCGGCCTCGAGGAACGGTCCCAGCTGACCCTGCGCGAATCGCGTCATCTTGGCGTCGAACGGACCGCCCTTCGCGGATGCCTTCACCTTCAGATAGAGCTCGCCACGTTCGTTGGCGCGCACGGTCGACGGATCGAGCGGCTCCTCGGTCGCGTCGCTCAGCACGAGGATCGCGTCGCCGTCCTGGTTGCGCAGGCTGCGAACGAAGTACGGCACGTCCTCGACGATGAAGTACGTCCAGTCGTAGCCGTTCGTGAGGATGTAGCGACCGTCGTCCGGGTGGCGAGCAATCCACGTGTGGAGCGCATCGCGGAGCTTGGGGTGCTCGACGAGCGCGTCGTCGTGGAAGAACCGTCCCTCGCCATCGAGGCGGATCGTGCTCTCGCGCGATCGACCCTCGGGAGCAGGGAAGCGAAAGAACTCGGGATGCTCGCCGGGCTTCATGTCGACCTCGAACCTACGCCTCTACTAAAGCGCGAAGTAGGCGAGGATGCCCGCGAGATCCTCGTCGGCGAGCACCTCGCGCGAGAAGGGCGGCATGCTGCCGCCGCCACGGAACGCTCCGCCGCGCGCCTTGGTCACGAAGACGAGGCGGAGCTGCACCGGCGAGAGCTCTGCGTGCGATCGAACGACCTGGTCGGGCAGGCTCGGGATGAAGCTCGCGAGACGTCCGCTCCCGTCGTGAACGGAGCCGTGACACGTCTTGCATGCGAGGTCGTACGCGATGGCCCCGCGCTTCGGAT
>JAXDMI010001039.1:0-4288 GCA_034666145.1 Myxococcales bacterium
TGATCGGATGAAGCGGCGAGTCACGTCAGGGCCGCGATCGCCCCGCGCAGAAGGTCCCGCACGTCAGCTCGTCGCCGTTCGCGACGCGACGCTTCGAGACGTGGTCGACCGCTCGACGCGCGTCGGACTTCCTGAACCCCATGTTGTGCAGCCCGCGCAGTGCGAGCTCGATCGCTTGCGGCGATGGTGGAGGCGGAGGCGACGGCGGAGGCGGAGGCGGAGGCGAAGGCGAACGCCCGCGCCGCGACCTGCGCCCGCACGACGTCCCGACGGCACGACTCGCTGCTCGCGGCACCAAAGCGCCGGAGAAGGCGTCAACTGCAAAGCGCCGGAAGGTTCGACTCGCAACGTGCTCGCACGCGACAGCGCGTGTCGCGCTCGGCCGCCAGTGCCGCGCCTGGACATGTGAGAACCCGCGCAGCAGCCCGCGCAGCAGCCCGCGCCGCGACCCCGCCCTCCCCGAGGGCATCCGAATCGCGCGCGTGAACCATCAGGTCCTGTGTCGCGACACTCGTGTGGCTCGCCCGGAGCTCGAACGGCCTTTCGTCGAGCCTGGCTCGCGACACGTTCTCCTTCATTTCCGTGCGTTCGCCTGAAGCGACTTCCGGCGAACGGCACTCGATCGATGACACCGCCCCGCGAGACCGGAGATTGGATGCGCGGAGGCCGCGCGAAGACCGGTAGCATCAGCCACCATCATGCTCCGTAGAACTGCGCTCAGGCTCATCGCGGCGGCGGTCGTTCTCGCCGGCCTCAGCGTCGGCAACGAGGCGCGCGCGGCGGAGGTGATCAAGATCGGGACGCTCTGGCCCCAGGCGAGCCCGTGGGGTCTGGTCTTCAAGGTGTGGGCCGAGGCCGTGTCGCAGAAGAGCGGCGGCCGCATCGAGCTGCAGTTCTTCTACAACGGCTCGCAGGGCGACGAGGCCGCGATGGTCGGCAAGATGAAGGACGGCCAGCTCGACGGCGCGGCGGTCTCGGGCGTCGGCCTCGGCAAGATCTACCGTCCGATACTCGCCCTCCAGATGCCCGGCCTCTTCCGGACGTGGACGAAGCTCGACGCCGCGCGTGACGCGATGAAGGGCGACTTCGACAAGGGCGCGAAGGACGCAGGCTTCAGCATCCTCGGCTGGAGCGACGGCGGCGCCGTGCGCCTCATGTCGAAGGGCTTCATCGTTCGCTCGCCCGACGACATCAAGGGGAAGAAGCCGTTCATGTGGCGCGACGACCCGATCGCGTCGATCGTCTTCCAGGTCATCGGCGGTGTCACGCCGGTGCCGCTCAACGTGCCGGAGGTGCTGCCGCAGCTCAACACGGGCGCGATCAACGTCGTCGCCGCCCCGGCGGTCGGTGCCGAGCAGCTCCAGTGGTCCTCCAAGCTCGACACGATCGGAGACGACGTCAACGCGCTCGCGATCGGCGCCATCGTGATGTCGTCGAAGCGCCTCGACGCGCTCCCCGAAGACCTCCGCACCATCGTGCGGGACACGGCGAAGGTCGCCTCGGACGCTCTGCTCAAGCGCCTTCGAGCCGAGGACGACGCGGCGTTCGTGCGCCTGAAGGGCAAGATGAAGGTCGTGACGCTCACCGCGGACGAGAAGGCGAAGTGGGACGCGCTCTACAAGCTGGTTCGCGATCGTCTGCGCCAGGGCACCTTCGCGCCCGAGCTCGTGACGAAGCTCGAAGCGCTCGCGAAGTAGCGTAGGAACCGAGTCGCGAAAGCGAGAAGCGTTTCGGGCGCGCAGATCTTGCGACCTGCTGCACGCCTTGCGCGTCGCAGGTCGGCACACGATCCTGGAAGAGGGCGATCGCGAGAGGCACGGTTCGTGCGGAGCGCAGCCTATGCGCAAGTACTGGATGGCCTTCATCGCCGTCGTCGTCGCGTCGTTCGCCGTCCTCGGCGCAACGGGCGTGCGCATCTATCAAGCGGCTCCGCCCATCCCCGATCGCGTGGTCACGACCGACGGTCGCGAGGTCGTCGCGCTCGGCGTGATCGGCGAGGGGCAGAACGTCTGGCAGTCGCTCGGCGGCATGGAGATGGGCTCGATCTGGGGCCACGGTAGCTACGTCGCGCCGGACTGGACCGCCGACTGGTTGCACCGCGAAGCGCTCTTCATCCTCGATCGCTGGTCGGTCGCCGAGCACGGCCGGTCATGGGACACGCTCGACGAGGAGCACCGCGCAGGCCTCGTGCAGCGGCTCGGCGCGCTCATGAAGCACGGCGGCTACGATCCGGCGACGCGCACGATCACCGTCGACCCCGTGCGCGCAGCCGCGTTCGAGGCGAACGCGAATCACTACGCGAGCGTCTTCTCCGAGGGGCGCGACGTCTACGCCATTCCGGCACGCACGCTCGACGACGCGGAGAAGGCGCGCGCGCTCTCGGCGTTCTTCTTCTGGAGCGCATGGGCAGCCGTCGCGCAACGACCGAACGAGGCCGTGTCCTATACGAACAACTGGCCACACGAGCCGCTCGTCGGCAATCGCCCGACCGGTGACACGATCGTGTGGACGGGCGTGAGCATCCTCGTGCTGCTCGCCGGCATCGGCGGGATGGCGACGTGGCATGCCGTCAAGAAGCGCGACGACGACGAGGAGCTCACCGAGCCGCCCGCAGCCGACCCACTGCTCTCCGCGGTGGCGACGCCGTCACAACGTGCGGTCATGAAGTTCTTCTGGCTCACCGCGGCGCTCTTCTTCGTGCAGATCATGATGGGCGTCATCTGCGCCCACTACGGCGTCGAGGGATCGTCCTTCTACGGAATCCCGCTCGCGAAGTACCTCCCCTATACCGTCGCTCGCACGTGGCACCTCCAGATCGGCATCTTCTGGATCGCGACGGCATGGCTCGCGACCGGCCTCTACGTCGGACCGGCGGTCGGGGGAGAGCCGCGCTACCAGCGCCTCGGCGTCAACGTTCTCTTCGGTGCGCTCATCGTGGTGGCCGTCGGATCACTCGCCGGTGAATGGCTCAGCGTGAAGGGCTATCTCGGCGACGGCTGGTTCTGGTTCGGGCACAGCGGCTACGAGTACATCGATCTCGGGCGCTTCTGGCAGATCGGTCTCGCCACGGGCCTCGTGCTCTGGTTCGTGCTCGTCGCCCGCGCGATCCTTCCCGCGCTGCGCCGCCGCGATGCGCAGAGGCCACTGCTCGCGATGTTCCTCGTCTCCTCCGGTGCCATCGCGGGCTTCTACTTCGCGGCCTTCGGCTACGGCAAGCACACGAACCTCGCGATCGCAGAGTACTGGCGCTGGTGGGTCGTTCATCTCTGGGTCGAGGGCTTCTTCGAGGTCTTCGCGAGCGTCGTGATCGCGTTCCTATTCGCGCGGCTCGGTCTGGTCGGCATGAAGTCGGCAGGGCGCGCGGCCGTGCTCTCCGCCACGATCTTCCTCTCCGGCGGCATCATCGGGACGCTCCACCACCTCTACTTCAGCGGTACACCCACGTTCGTCATCGCGCTCGGGTCGGCGTTCAGCGCGTTCGAGGTGGTCCCGCTCGTCTTCGTGGGCTTCGAGGCGTGGCAGAACTACAAGGTCTCGAAGAGCCGCCCGTGGATCCGCGCCTATCGCTGGCCGATCTACTTCTTCGTGGCGGTGGCATTCTGGAATCTCGTGGGCGCCGGGCTGTTCGGCTTCATGATCAACCCGCCGATCGCGCTCTATTACATGCAGGGCCTCAACACGACGCCGGTGCACGCGCACACCGCTCTCTTCGGCGTGTACGGCATGCTCGGCATCGGGCTCGTCCTCTTCTGCATGCGCGCGCTCCGGCCGACGGCGCACTGGAACAGCCGCATGCTCGCGATCGGATTCTGGTCGATCAACATCGGGCTCTTCGCGATGGTGGTGTTGAGCGTTCTCCCGATCGGGCTCGTACAGACCTGGGCGTCGGTCGAGCACGGCTACGCCTACGCGCGCAGTCCGGAGCTGATGCAGCAGCCGTACGTGACGACGCTGCGCTGGCTGCGAGTCCCCGGCGATACCGTCTTCGCGATCGGCGCGATGGTGATCATCGCGTTCATCGCAGGCATCGGGCGCCGCTCGGGAGCGCTCGCCGCTACCGACACGCCGCTGGCACGGCCCGCAGCAACGCCGCCCGTCGACCTCGAGCCCATGGCCGGCGAATGAGGCGGGACGTTCGCCTCCGGGAGCTCTCGCGTGACCATCATCACGCGCTCGTGCTCGCGCGCTTCATCCAGGCGATGTGCGTTCGCGATTGCCTCGAGGAGGACGCCGTCGCCATCGTGAGGGAGCGCTTCACGTCGGAGATCGTCCCGCACTTCCTCGTCGA
>JAXDMI010001040.1:0-5249 GCA_034666145.1 Myxococcales bacterium
CGCGTGCAGCGACGCTCTTCGAGCGCGGACGGAGGCGCGGGCGGCATCTGCGCGGCGTCGGTGGACGAGCCGCTCGCCGCGCTCGGCGCGTTTCGCCCTGCGCCGCAGGTCCTCGACGCGATCGATCAGGGCCTGGCCGGCGAAGGGGCGATCGCGGTCGCGCAGTCCGACGCGAGCGCACGCGTCGTCGTGTCGGCGCCGCGCATCACGCAGATCGAGCAGTGGACCGGCGCCGAAGGCGCGCGCGTCGTCGTGCATCTCGATCGCGCCGCGCGCTTTCGCGTCGGCGATGCGCCGAGCGCCGGCGGTCGTGGCGCACGCACGTACGTCGAGCTGGACGGCGTCGAGCTCGGGAGCGCAGCACGTGAGACCGCGCTCGGCGGCATCGTCTCGCGCATCGTCGCCGAGTCGACGTCGACCGGCTCGCGAGTCGCGCTCGATCTCGACGGCCCCGCGTACCGGCGCGTCTTCCACCTGCTCGAGCCGTATCGCGTCGTCATCGACATCGCGCGCCAGCCCCCCGGCGCCGGCCCCGCCGGCAAGGGGCGCAGCGTCGCGCGCGTGGTCCTCGACCCCGGTCACGGCGGTAACGATCCCGGCGCGACGGGCCCCACCGGCTTGAAGGAGAAGGACGTCACGCTCGCCATCGCGCACAAGGTGGCGCCCGTCCTCGCGCGCTCCGGCGTCGAGATCACGCTCACCCGCGATGACGATCGGTTCGTCACGCTCGAGGAGCGCACCGCGCGCGCCAACGCATTCGGCGCCGACCTGTTCGTGTCGATCCACTGCAATGCCGCGGAAAACAAGGCTCGGAAGGGCGTCGAGACCTACGTGCTCGACACCACCGCCAACGAAACGGCGGGCAAGGTCGCCGCGCGCGAGAACGGCGCGAGCGCCGGCGCGAGCAACGAGGTCGCGCAGCTGCTCGCCTCGATGCGCCTCGCCGATCAAGCGTCGCGCTCCACGCGTCTCGCCGAGCTGATGCAACGTGCCGGCCTCGCGTCGCCCACGAGCCAGTACGAGAGCGTCACCGACGGCGGCGTGCACCGCGCCGGGTTCTACGTGCTGGTCGGTGCGCGCATGCCCGCCATCCTCCTCGAGACGAGCTACATCTCGAACGCCATCGAGGAGCAGCGCCTCGGCTCGGCCGACTATCAGCAGCGCATCGCCGACGCGATCGCGAACGCCATCAAGGCGTATCGCGAAGGTCGGTGACGGCGATCAGAACACGAGCTCGAGGCCGACCGCGCTGCGGTACTGCGGATAGGCGAACGGCGCGCCCTTGAGCTGCGGGACGGGAACCGCGACGCCGAGCGCGTCGAAGATCACGTAGATCGCGGAGCTCACCTTCCACTCGAGGCCGAGCGGAACGGCGCCGACGAAGATGCCGGTGGTGCCTCGCGGCGCTCCGTAGAGATCGATGAGCATCGTCGAAGTGCCGAGGTTCAACGTCGAGCGCAGGTTCACCTGCTGGAAGCGGAGCGGGTAGTGGATGATGCCCGTCGCATACGCGTTGAACGCACCGGTTCGGAAGCGCTTCGTCTGTTCGGCGAACCAGCCGTTGATCTCGGCGTCGACGCCCACGGAGACGAGCTGGGACAGCCGGAATCGCAGGCCGAGCTGACCGTTCAGCGCGGGGTTGGTGATGGCCCCGGACACGGCGGCGTAGACGCCGAAGAACGAGCTGTGCGCCTCCTCCTTCTTCTCCGCGTTCGCTTCGTTGGTGGTCGGCACGCCAGGCGGCGGCTTCTTGGCGTCGAGCGCGACGGCCGCGCCGGTCTGCGCGTCGGTGGTCACGGCGCCCGGCGGTGCGGTGGTCGGCGGCGGCGACACCGGTGAGGGACTCACGGGCGCCGGCGTCACGGGCGCCGGCGTCGTCACGGGCGCGGGCATCGTCTCCGGCTCGGTGGTCTGCGCGTGCGCGAGCGACGGCGCCGCGAGGCAGGCGAGCGCGATGGGCAGCGCTGCGAGCGAAGAGAGACGACGCCGGCGACGCCTCGCGAGCAGCGCGATGCCGAGCACGCCGACGGCGCCCGCCGCGAACCCGCCGGACGATCCGCCGAGCATCGAGCATCCGCACCCCGCAGCGATCTGGTACTGGCGCTCCGGCGCATCGCACCAGCCGTTGTCCGCGGTGCATCCCGGCTCGAACGACAGGTACTTCGCGAGCGTCGCGTCGACCTTCGCGAGCTTCGTCTCGCGCGCGCCGGGGTCGAGCATCGCGTGCATCAGCTCGAGCGACGCCTGCGAGGCCACGCCGATGTTCTGCGCCCGCAGCGGATCGAGGCCGTCGCACTGATCGAGGCCGTTGCGATGGACGGGGCCGTCACGCGACTCGGTCTCGTCGTTGTTCACGTACTCGATCCAGTTGAGGACGGTCCGCACCTTCATGCGATCCGGCGAGCGGAAGCTGTGCGTGAAGCCGTCTTGCAGCGTGTGCACCGCTTGACCCATGCGCACCCAGAACAGAGGTAGCGAAGCGGTCACGCCTCCGCGCAGCGAGAGTGACACGTCGATGTCGACCTTGTGATTCGGGTCGGGCACGCCGTTGGGATCGAGGCCGTCGAGCGCCTCGACGAGCTTGCCGCGGATGAAGGCCTTGCAGGTCTCGAGCGCGCGCTCGCTCCCGCCCGGCTCGTCGTCCTCGACGGCGCGCAGGCAGTGCTCTTTCTGGTTGTCGGGATTGCCGTGGATGGCGGCGAGCTGACTGACGTCGGTGGGCCCGCGTCCGTGCAGGTCGTTGTCGCGCACGCCGATGACGAGGGACACAGACGCGAGGTCCTTCATGTCGTCGTCGAGCGAGAACGGCACGTCGGTGATCAGCGACAGATCGTTGCTATCGGGCGTTACCGCCGGCGCGTTGGTGACCTGCGTACGAAGCGTGCGGAGTGCACCCATCGTGATGCGCTCGTGGCAGCCCGCGCTGACGGCACTCTCGTACGAATACGCCGACGCATTCGTCGCCGTGGCGGCGACGATGAGCGGCGCGCCGAGGGACACGACGGCGAGGCAAAACGCGACTCTGGACAATTTTAGGCACCTTCGGAGGGACGAAACGGGCCGCTGTGCCCGCCAAGCTCCAGCTCCAGCAAGGGCTGAGCCACGCCTCAGACGACGGCGAGCGCGCGCGCGAGCTCGCCGGGAAGCTTCACGATGTCGCGCGCCGCGAGGACGATGTCGGCCCCGCTGCTTCGCGCGCCGTCTTCGCCGCCAGCGCCGGTCACCACCACGAGCACCGTCCACGATGTCGCAGCGTCGGCCTTGAGCGCGGCGAGGACGCCGGGGAAGCCGAGCGTCGCATCGGCCTCGCCGAGCACGACGGCATCGGGCGCGTCGGCGACGAGATGCGCGAGCGCCGCCGCGCCGCTGCCGTGTCGCCGGAGCGAGAACCGTGAGCCGAGTCGTTTGGCGAGCTCCTCGAGCGAGAGCGATGCGCCCTCGAGAAACGACGCCCCCAGCGCGAGCGCGATGGTCGGCCTCGCTCGCACGAGCGCATCGGGCAGGGGATAGCCGTGGGCCCGCAGGAACCGCACCACGTCGTTGCGCCGGAAGCGCAGGTGGCGTCCGTCGGTGCGGAAGTGCGGGACCTTCCCCTTCGCGGCCCAGTGATGGACGGTCTTGAGATCGACCTCGCAGAAGTCCGCGAGGATCTGTGCACTATACACGTTAGCCGCAGACGGTGCTGCCGGCGCTCCAGTACGTCGCGCCGTAGCGCGCGCCGTCAGCTGGGGGGATTTTCGGAGAGCCATCGTTCTCCGCGGAGCACGTAGCGCGAGGGCCCCGGCACGCGCTGCTCGCGCACGGCGTGCTCGGGATCGCCGGGAAGGACCAGCGCCATGGTCTCGCCGTTCTTGTCGGCGTGCTTCACGAGACGCGGGCAGATGGGATCGAGGTTGCTGGAATTGGCGAGCTGCAGCACCTCCTCGGTGGAGAAGCAGTCGCCGAGCATCACGATGGTGCGATGGGTCGGCGGCATGAGCTGCACCTCTCCTGCCTCGAAGCGCCGGAGCACCTCGGCAGGCGTCGCCCAGAAGCTCGCCATCGTCTCGTGCTCGTCGTGGAAGCCGGTCTGACCTTCGGGCGCGATGGCGACGAAGAAGCGCGCATCGAAGCGCCGCGACTCGGCCTCCGGCGTGATCCAGCGCGCGAACGGATGCAGCGCGCCGAGATCGAGGCGCAGCCTTCGCTTCGAGAGGAACGCGCGGAGCGCATCGGGCAGCGTCGTGAGCTCCTTGCGGAGCGCGAAGAGCTCGGCCTGCGTGACCTTCCCGTCGCTCACGTGGAGGATGGCCGCCTCCTCGAGCGTCTCGCGCGCGCCGGCGATCGCGAGCGATCGGAAGTGCGCATCGTTCACCGTGAACGGCACGGTGCCGCGGCTGGGAAGGCGCGGTGGAGTGGTGAGCGGTGTCCACTCCGCGAGCACGTCGGAGCCGTCGAGCTTGCCGCCGGGGAACACGATGGCGCCGCCCATGAAGCGACTCTTCTTGTTCCGCTCGACGCAGAAGACCTCGATGCCGCCGCCCTCTTTCGGGCGCACGATCACGAGCGTCGAGGCGTCCTTCGGAGCAACGGGCTCGCGATCGGCTTTCAGGTCCAGCACGCTCTCATCATACATAGAGCGGCCCTACCGGTGGAGTGACGGCGCACGCTTCGCCGGCTATCCTTCGTCGACGTGTCGCCGATTACGCAGAGGCGCCTCGGCCCGCTGGCCGCATCGATCCTCGTGCTCGCGACGGCTGCATGCAGCTTGCTGGTCGACACCGCAGGGCTCGCCGGCAGGCCTGCCGTCGCCGTGACCGACGCCGGCTCGCTGTCGAGTGGTCCGACCGACGGCGGCGTCGAGAGCGGCGCGCCGATCGATGCGAGCAGGGACGCGGACGCCGCCGGTGCCGCCGACGCCGCGCCGTCGATCGCGGAGACGTATGCCGCGGCGGTGCTCTCGGATGGTCCCTCGATGTACCTCCGGCTCGACGAGACGGGGGGAGCCACCGCGGTCGATGCGACCGGCGCCCATGACGGGCATTATTTCGGGTCGGTCAGGCACGGCGTTCCAGGCGCCTTTCCGGGAAGCACGGCCATGGGGCTCGACGGGAACGGCGGTATCGACGCAGGGCCGATCTTCGACTTCGACGGCGTGAAGCCGATGACCCTCGAGGCGTGGCATCGCTCGACGAAGATCGACATGACCTATCGCTTCATCTTCGCGAAGGAAGTGACCGATTCCATGAACCGGCGCCAGGAGTACGGCG
>JAXDMI010001041.1:0-3377 GCA_034666145.1 Myxococcales bacterium
GGGCTCGTCGACATCCGATCGCTCGCGACGAAGCCGCCGGCAACGTCGGTCGACATCGTCGCCACCGCGATCGCGTTCCCGTTCGGATTCACCGGGAACGGCGCGAGCGTCCTCTACCAGTCCGATGTCGACGCGCAGGGCGTGGGCAACCTCAAGTCGAAGCCCACCGCCGGCGGCGTCGAGAAGCAGCTCGCGGCTGCGATGTACGATGCGCGGCCCCTGCCCACCGGCACCGGCGTGCTCGTGCTCGACAATCCAGTGGCCGACGCGACGAACATGATCACGAACGTCGACATCAAGTACCTCGACTCCGCGGGCGCCGCCGCTCCGGTGCTCCTCGCGGATACGGTCCCGAGCGACGGATTCGACGTCTCGGGAACGCACCTCGTCTATGCGAGGTTCACGGGCGCGAACGCCGGCCTCTACGCGATCGCTCTGCCCTAGCGCACGACGCTTTGACCCGTCTTGACCGCGGTGCTCCTCGGTGGAAAGCTCGGCCCTAGCCCCGCTTTCTACCGAGGAATCCATGCAGAAGTACTACGTCGAGAAGGTCCGTAACTACATCGGCGGCGAGTGGTCGCTCTCTTCGAGCAAGGAGTGGGTCAAGATCACGAACCCGGCGACGGGCGACGAGATCGGCTCGGTCCCGCAGGGCAGCGCCTCCGACGTCGATGCCGCGGTCGCGGCCGCGAAGCGAGCCTTTCCGGCATGGCGCGATACGCCCGCTCCGGTGCGTGCACGTTACATGTTCGATCTCCGCAACCTGATGGAGAAGCACTACGACGAGCTCCTCTCCATCTGCACGCAGGAGCACGGCAAGACCTACGAGGAGTCGAAGGGCGACGTCCGCCGCGGCATCGACAACGTCGAGACCGCCGCCGGCATCCCGATGATGATGCTGGGCGATGCGCTCGAGCAGGTCTCGACCGGCATCGACTGCGTCTCGTTCCGCCAGCCGATGGGCGTGTTCGGAATCATTGCACCCTACAACTTCCCGTCGATGGTGCCGCTCTGGTTCCTCCCCTACGCCATCGCGGCCGGCAACACCGTCGTCGTGAAGCCGAGCGAGCAGGTTCCCTTCTCGCAGTACCGCCTCTTCGAGCTGCTCCACGAGCTCAAGCTGCCGCCCGGCGTCGTCAACATGGTCCACGGCGGTAAGGACGTCGTGAACGGCATGCTCGACAACAACGACATCGCCGGCGTCTCGTTCGTCGGCTCGAGCCCCGTCGCGCAGCACGTGGCCACGCGATGCGGAGCCACGGGCAAGCGCTTCCAGGCGCTCGGCGGCGCGAAGAACTACACGATCGTCATGGACGATTGCGACTGGGAGAAGTCGATCGCCAACATCGCCGACAGCGCCTTCGGCTGCGCCGGTCAGCGCTGCCTCGCCACCGCCATCGCGGTCGGCGTCGGCCCCGCCTACAAGAAGCTCGAGGCGCAGATCGTCGAGCGCGCGAAGCAGTTCAAGGTCGGCGAAGGCCACCAGCCGGGCGTCACCATGGGTCCGGTGATCAGCGCGAAGCACAAGGAGCGCGTCCTCGGGTACATCGAGAAGGGCATCAAGGAGGGCGCGAAGCTCCTCCTCGACGGCCGCAACTGCAAGGTCGAGGGATTCCCGAACGGTCACTTCATCGGCCCGACCATCTTCGGCAACGTGACGCCCGAGATGACCATCGGCCACGAAGAGATCTTCGGACCGGTGCTCTCGCTGTCGGAGTCGCCGGACCTCGCGTCGGCGATCCAGACCGCGAAGAACCACCCGCTCGCCAACGCCGCGAGCATCTACACGTCGAACGGCTCGCACGCGCGCAAGTTCACGCGCGAGATCGACGCGGCGATGGTCGGCGTGAACATCGGCGTCGCTGCGCCGATGGCCTACTTCACGTTCGGCGGCTCGAAGGGCTCGTTCTTCGGCGACCTCAAGGCGCACGGCCGCGAATCGATTGCATTCTACACGCAGAACAAGACGGCCATCCAGCGCTGGTGGTGACCCGTCTTCTCGGAGGAATCGAGCATGCCGCGTAATGTCCACGTCGGGTTGATCCAGGCCGCCACTCCCTACGAAGCGGGGTGGAGCATCGCGAAGACGCAGAAGGCGGCGCTCGACGCGCACATTCCGCTCATCGAAGAGGCGGGCAAGAAGGGCGTGCAGATCCTGGGGCTCCAGGAGATCTTCAACGGTCCCTACTTCTGTCCGAGCCAGGACAAGTTCTGGTACGACGCGACCGAAGCCATCCCGGGACCGACCACCGAGATGATGCAGGCCTACGCCAAGAAGTATCAGATGGCGATGGTGGTCCCGCTCTACGAGCGCGAGCAAGCCGGCGTCTACTACAACAGCGCTGCGGTCATCGATGCCGACGGAAGCTACCTCGGCAAGTACCGCAAGCATCACATCCCGCACACGAACCAGTTCTGGGAGAAGTTCTTCTTCCGCCCCGGCAACATGGGCTTCCCCGTGTTCCAGACGCGCTACGGAAAGGTCGGCGTCTACATCTGCTACGACCGCCACTTCCCGGAGGGCGCGCGCGCGCTCGGCCTCAACGGTGCCGAGATCGTGTTCAACCCGTCGGCGACCGTCGCGGGGCTCTCGCAGTATCTGTGGAAGCTGGAGCAGCCCGCGCATGCCGTCGCGAACGGCTACTTCGTCGCCGCGTCGAACCGCGTCGGCACCGAGGCGCCGTGGAACATCGGCAAGTTCTACGGCACGAGCTACATCGTGAATCCGCGCGGCGAGTTCCTCGCGACGGCATCGGAGGACAAGAGCGAGCTCGTGTCCGCCGTCTGCGATCTCGATCAGATCGAAGAGGTCCGCAAGACCTGGCAGTTCTATCGCGATCGCCGCCCCGAGGCGTACGGCGACCTCACGAAGGCCTGAGCGGACGCGCGCAAGCCAACGTGCCGTACCGCGAGCAGAGCGAGAGGCCCGACGAGCCCGAGGACCCGGAGGACCTCGCGATCGCGACGCTCACGAGGCGCACGGGTCGGCTTCGCGCGTGCATCCACGTGCCGCTCCTCCTGCTCGGCATCGTGGGAGGAGGCTTTGCGTACGTCGCCCTCCGCGACATGCAGTTCGCCGCGCGCGGCATGCACATGCCGTGGCTCACCGCGATCGTGTCGTTCTCTCCGACGTTCGGCGGCAGCTTGTGGCTCGCGCCGCGCATCGCGAATTTCTTCGCGCGTCGCGCGCTGCGCGGATGGCGCGCCGAGCTCGCGAAGAAGCACGGGCTCGATCTGGCGCAGCTCGAAGAGACGACGCGGCTCCTCGAGTGACATGCGCGCCTTGGTGAACCAGACGAGCGACCAGACGTCCTCGTAGCCGGTCTTCGAGGCGAGCGGTCGTCGCGAGCGAACGAGCGCGTATCGATCGCGCGCAG